>NZ_JACJOK010000088.1:0-6960 GCF_014695505.1 Trichocoleus sp. FACHB-90 | reverse complement strand
CAGATGTGATTTTGCTTACCTTTGTTCTTCCCATTCTTCCGGACATGGGAGGAGCCACACTCAGGACATTGCATGGCGATTTCCCCTAATTCATACCCTTATTATGCAACGCCCAAGAAATTGAGCAGTGGCTTGCAGAATTACTAGAGCAGCAGAGTCAAGCTTCCCGGCAATCTGGCTATACAATCAGCAATCTCCAAACCATTCTTCAGATATTGACTTTTAGTAGAGGTGTGAAATGCACGTTGAAAAAGTAGGCTACATGGGCTATAAGCTTTATACTCTAGGATGGCAAAACAGTCAACACAAGCATCTTTCTTGGCTTCAACATTTACTACTTAGTGCTTTTGTGTACTACCGTCGAGGATTTGAAGAGGGCTCTGAGTGGATTAGGGACTATCAGCTTCAAGGGAATCAGCATTAGTTGGAGGAAATGTTGGGATGAAGTAACGCTAGAACCGGAGCGAGTAGATTCTTTGAGTTCACTTTCTGGGTGTGTCGTGATCGGGTTATTTACTCGCAGCAAATCGCATTAATAATCGCCATACGGGAGGCAAGATTTGATGAGTGGGTGGCATCTAAATATATGGGTTTTGATGGGTAGTACTGTGTGGGGACTCGGTTGTTTTCAACCGCTCGCAGCACAAGTAGTTCCAGATAACACGCTGCCTACGGGAGAGCGATCGCTCGTTTCAGGCAATCCCAACTTCCAGATTGACGGAGGAGCAACGCGGGGTGGCAATCTGTTCCACAGTTTTAGCGACTTTTCCATACCCACCGGAGGCTCTGCCTTCTTCAACAATGCGGCAGATGTGCAGAATATCCTAACGCGAGTCACAGGTGGGTCAATTTCTAATATTGATGGCTTAATCCGAGCAAACGGCACCGCCAACCTGTTTTTGCTCAATCCCAATGGAATTATATTTAGTCAAAATGCCAGCTTGAAAATCGGCGGTTCCTTTGTGGGCAGTACCGCCAGTAGCATTCAGTTCGCCGATGGTACAGAGTTCAGTGCCGTAAATTCCTCGGTTCCTCCCTTGCTGACCATCAGTGTGCCGATAGGGTTGCAGTTCAATGGTACGCAAGGAGATATCGTTGTGCAGACTCCTGTGACTGAGAATCCGTTTACTGAAGTAGGCGATGCCGGTCAGCTTCCCGATACAGCCCAAGCTGTCAACAGCGCGACTGATGGAACAAGCTTGAACGCGATCTCTGGCAATTTGGACAATGTCAACGATATTGACCTGTATCAAATGTTCCTAACCCAAGGTGTGCCATTCGCCGCGAGTACGGTGAATGGCACACGTTGGGAGGATACCCAGTTGTTCTTATTTGATGGTAGTGGCTTGGGCTTGTCCAGTAACAATGACATAGTTGACTCCATCATCCAGCACTCAACTGTACCATTGAGCGAACCCTTCATTCCTGCTGCCTCTGGCATCTATTACCTGGGCATTTCCCTCTTCCCTAATAACCCCCGCAGTCCACAGGGCTACATCTTTGGCGCATCGGGTGAGCCTAACGGTTCAGGCTCCGGGTTACCGTTGAGTGACTGGGATGCGAATGTTAACGGCTGTTGCAGCGCTACTTATACGATTACTCTCACCCCTCAAACCTCTCTTCAGGTTCAACCGGGCAAAACTCTAGCACTTGTGGGCGGCAATGTGACTATCCAGAAGTCACATTTGCAGGCTCTGAGTGGTCGAGTCGAGTTGGGAGGAGTAGCTGGGTCAGGAATGGTCGGGTTGAATGTTGATGGCAACAACATAGATTTAAGTTTTCCCTCACAGGTAGCACGAGCCGATGTCTCTTTAAGGAATGGCAGTAGCATTTTTACGCTGGGAGTCGGTGGCAGTATTCGAGTGCTCGCCCGCGACATTGATATCCTCGACAGAAGTAACCTTTATATGGGAATTCCCGGCGATTCGACGTTACCCGATGCCCAAACTGGAGAGATGGAGCTGAACGCAACGAACGCTATCACCATTAGCGATAGCGACTTGAAGAACAAATTGCATGGATATGGACAGGGAAATCTCGGCAACATCAATCTGACGGCGGGCGATCACATTTTGATACATCGCAGTGTCCTAGCGACTCAAGTGGATTGGAGTGCTGTTGGCAATGCTGGCGATATTAACATCACCACGGGTTCGCTTTCGGTCACGAGTTTGGTCACGGAGTCGGACGTGGATACGAGTGCGCTATCTACCGTCGCGTATGGACGGGGAAATTCAGGCAACATAAACATTAATGCCCGCGATACCGTTACTTTGGGTCAGGTTGACCCAGTCTCAGGCTTTTTCCCGCAGGTATGGATACAGAGCCATATAGGAGGTATAGGTAACGCTGGCGATATTAACATCACCACGGGTTCTCTTTCGCTTACAGCCACTCGACTGTTATCCTTCAACTCTTTTGGAGATGGAGAAGGCAATGCAGGCAATATCACTATCAATGCCCGCGATACCGTTTCTCTCAGAGGCTTAACTCGACTGTTGTCTATGGCAACGTATGGACAGGGGAATGCAGGCAGGGTAACCATTCATGCTGGCGATAGCGTCTCTCTTGATGACGGTTCTCATATCAATACCTCGGTCACAAACCTACATTCAATTAATTCTATTAGTCCTCGACCAGAAACTGTTGTCGGTGATGGTGGCGATATTGAGATCACGACAGGGTCGCTATTTCTCACCAATGGTGGTCACATGGTTTCCTTCACAGGAGCACAGGGAAATGCAGGCAGTGTGACTATCAATGCTCGCGATCGGGTCTCTATTGAGGGTGATTTCCTTCTAGAGACTAGCTCTGGGAACATCTCCCATAGAGAATATTACACCAGCGGTATCTTCACACAAGTGCTTTCAGACGATCTGTGGCGTCAAGTCGAGGGTAGAGAGAGGAGGGTATGGGGTCAAGGAGTGGGTCGAGGAGTGGGTGAAGGAGGAGATGTAAATATCACCACTAACTCACTCTCTCTGACCAATGGGGGTGCGATTAATACCTCCACGCGGTGGCAGGGAAATGCGGGTCGAGTCACCATCAATGCTCGTGACTCAGTACACATTAGTGGCACAGCTCCAACTCGTCCCGACCTCGCCAGTGGGATAACAACCTCAGCCGAGTCACAAGCGGTGGGAAGCGCAGGAGATGTCAGCATCACCACAGGCTCACTTACCGTTGCTGACCAAGGCACCATCACCACGGCGGCACGGGGGCAAGGGGATGCTGGCAGTATCACAGTGAGTGCCGACACAGTTGGTTTGAGCCGTGGCGGGCGATTGGTCACGACAACATCGAGTAACAGCCGGGCGGGTGACATCACACTGAATACACCTGACCTGCAACTTGCGGGTGCAACCAGTGGTTTGTTTACCGAAACCACCAGTGCTGGAGAGGCAGGGGACTTAACCATTCAACCGGGGAGCAACGGGCAAACCCTGCGGGTGAACTTGCAACAGGGGGCACAAATCTCGGCTTCAACGCGCGGCAGTGGGGATGGAGGAGACCTGACAATTACCGCTCCCGAGTCGATCGCGCTGACCGGAGATGGTTCTATCATCGCGGCTGAAACGGGCGGCGGTGGTACGGGTGGTAACTTAACGCTGCGAACGGGTAACCTCAGCATTCAAAATGGCGCACAAGTCAGCGTTAGTAGTTCCAGCACGGGTAGTGCAGGTTCTTTATTTGCCGATGCCGATCACATCTTTCTCAACAATGGGGGCAGAATTCGAGCCGACACGTCTGGGGGTGGGGGCAATATTAATTTGCGCTCGTCCTTGATTCTCTTACGCAACGGCAGCAACATCTCAACCAATGCAACTGGAGACAACATCCCTGGTGGGAATATTGCCATTGATACCCAGTTTCTGATTGCTGTGCCTAAGGAAGATAGCAATATTAGCGCCAATTCTCGGAATTTTCGGGGCGGGAATGTTAGCCTCAATACTCAAGGTATCTTTGGTATTCAATTTCGGGATGTAGCTTCTCCTCAAACCAGTGATATCACCGCCACAGGGGCAACTCGCGAGTTGCCGGGTAATGTGCAAATTATTGGACCTGATGTAGATCCCACTACGGGATTAGTAGAATTCCCAACCGATTTTGTAGATCGTTCTGACGCGATCGCTCAAGGCTGTCCGGCTAGCGAAGGCAACTCGTTCGTCGTCACGGGTCGGGGTGGGTTGCCTCCCAATCCGGAACAACAATTAGACGATGATGCCGAATGGCTTGACCGACGCCGCCTAGTCGTGGCTCAACAAACTCGACACCCGACACCCGACACCCCAACGGCTTACATCAAAAAACCCACATCCCATACCCCAATCATCGAAGCCACCGGCTGGCAGATGTCTCCCACTGGACAAGTCCTCCTGGTTGCCGCCACGCCTGAGCCAACAGTGCAGCATCCGTTGAATCAGCCAGTTGCCTGCCCAGGCAGATAGTAGACGGCTTGAGGATGCTTTCAGAGTCCTTGAAGGTATAAATTTGCCATTTTGAGCGAAACCGCAACGCTCTGGCTCAATAGCAATTGTGCATATCCCTCTTGTGTCACTCTCCGAGAATTAGAATAAAGAAATAAATACTGTAAACCTCGTGCATTGTAAGCAGGGTAATGGATGTAGAGTTACAAATCCTGAAGCATTTACCAAGGGATGCACAGCCAACGGTATCCTTCATCGATAAATATTGTGTGGGGTACTCATACTTATTTCCCGAAGTGAGAAGTTATGAATGTTTTAGATATTTACACCTAGGAATAATCTCAGGAATCAAGAGAAAATCGCTACCGGAAATCGCGAAAGTAGTTGGATTAAAATCTGCCCAAGCGCTGCATCACTTTATAGCGAAGTCACCTTGGTCAGTAAGCGAATTAAGAGGGCGAAGATTATCGCAAACATTAGCGGCGTTAAAGGGCAATGCGAGCACAGTAGTAATTGATGAAACTGGAGACAGAAAAAAGGGGAAAAGAACGGATTATGTAGCAAGACAATATCTAGGCAGCATCGGCAAGGTTGACCGAGGAATTGTTTCAGTAAATGCCTATGGTATCTATGAAAATATAACGTTTCCTTTACTATTTAAAGTCTTTAAGCCAAAAGGAACCTTGAAATCAGGAGAGAAGTATCAAACGAAAATCGAATTAGCATCGGACATCCTTAAAGAATTAATTGAGTTTGGCTTCAAGGTTGAATTAGTCTTAGCTGATAGTCTATATGGGGAAGCCAGCTCATTTATTAGAACATTAGATGAATTAAAATTACCCTGGATTGTAGCGATTAGAAGTAACCACGGAGTCTGGATGCCCTCTCATGAAAGCGTTAGAGCTAATAAATGGCATCAATTTCAGAAAATATTTAGTAATCAAACCTCTCAAACAAGATATATTAGAGAAATCATTTTTGGCAAGAGAAGTCATCGAAGTTATTGGGAAATAACCCTAGACCCAGAAACTCTGCCTGAAAATTCTACGGTTTTCGTGATGACAAATCTTCAGGGGAACATCAAGAAGAGTTTAGGAAATCTTTATGGCTTAAGAACCTGGGTTGAATATGCCTTTCGGCAGGACAAGCAGGAATTGGGTTGGACGGATTATCGCTTTACTCATTTCCCGGACATTGAAAAGTGGTGGGAAATAATTTTCTGCGTTTATTTGATGGGTAGTCCTAAACAAGTAAGGATGAGTTGTAGTGTGAACAAAATACCAAATTGCACCAATATGATTTTCTGACTTTTTGGAAAACGATAACGTCTTCCTTACCAACTGTGATACTCTCTGGCGTAAGGTGCAGTTAAACCGCTCAATTAAGCTTGTGAGAGCCACTCTCTTTACCGACACTGGTAGTCCTGCATAGTAATGCTAATGAACTATAATTTTAATTATTCAACCTACCTTAATTTTTAGCTTATGCAATGCCCCAAGTGCGACTCTCAATACGTTGTAAAAAATGGTCATACTCACACTGGTAAACAAAATTTTAAATGTCGAGATTGTGGCAGACAATTTGTCATGACTCCCAGGCATCAACCTATTTCCGAAGAAAAGCGAGAGTTAATAGATCGGCTATTACTAGAAAAAATACCTTTAGCTGGAATTGTAAGAGCTACAGGAGTTTCTGAACGGTGGCTACAGTACTATGTCAATCAAAAATTAGGAGCAGTCAAAAGAAAAGTGCAAGTAACCTCAAAAAAAAAGGTAAGCTAATAATTCAATGTGATGAAATGTGGTCATTTGTAGGATGTAAGGGTAACAAGCAGTGGATTTGGCTGGCAATTGATATATTAACTAAAGAAATTGTAGGAGTATATATTGGTAAAAGAGATGAAACTGGTGCGATAGGGTTGTGGAATTCTTTGCCGGCAGTTTATCGCCAATGTGCTGTCAGCTATACAGACTTTTGGAGCGCTTATCAAATAGTTTTTCCTAAAAAAAGACACAAACCAGTATTCAAGGATAGTGGTCAAACGAACTATATAGA
Source organism: Trichocoleus sp. FACHB-90 (assembly GCF_014695505.1). Classification (NCBI taxonomy): domain Bacteria; kingdom Bacillati; phylum Cyanobacteriota; class Cyanophyceae; order Leptolyngbyales; family Trichocoleusaceae; genus Trichocoleus; species Trichocoleus sp. FACHB-90. The sequence goes on along the minus strand of NZ_JACJOK010000088.1, from coordinate 478 downwards.
AAGATTTAATAATACGATGAGACAAAGAATATCCCGTTTGGTAAGAAAAACTCTTTCGTTCTCTAAAAAACTCTCCAATCATATAGGAGCTATTTGGTATTTTATTCATGAATATAACGCCAGTTTATCTATAGAATGAAAAACTGGCGTTATCATTACTATGCAGGACTACCCCGACACTTTGATGCCGTTTGCTGGGAAACACCTCATCGTAAGCCGACCAAAAAGCAGTGTAGGAGACGGCACATTGCCGATACACGGAGGGTAAGGCATCCCATAATCCTTGTGCCCCCTCACGGCTGCGGTCGCCAATGTACACCCCGACAATTTCTCGTGTTTCGATATCTATAGCAAGCCAAATCCACGGCGTTGCTGAATCAAGGTATGAGTCATGGAGGAACAGGAACATCCCAGAATTTAAGATAGTGAAGTAGCAACCGAACTGAGTGCTTCAGCATTTCTACCGACTTTGAATAGC
>NZ_JACJOK010000087.1:0-115388 GCF_014695505.1 Trichocoleus sp. FACHB-90 | reverse complement strand
GGATGCCGTTTTCCTCTTGGACTACGGGGGTCTGCAATGGTTTTTAATTGATCTATGAGGGTCATGGGTTGATGGTTGAATATGGTTTATCAACCCATCCTCATTTTTCTCTGCTGACATTGAAACCACCCTGGTTTTCCTCTTGGACTACGGGGGTCTGCAATGGTTTTTAATTGATCTATGAGGGTCATGGGTTGATGGTTGAATATGGTTTATCAACCGATCCTCATTTTTCTCTGTTGACATTGAAACCACCCTGCCTCTCCTTTTAGGAAAGGGGTTGGGGAGAGGTTAACCAATAAGTATTGCCACGCTACCTACAGTTATCCTTTATACCATCGTGAAATCCGCACCATTGAGACTGCTGGATTCTACCCCGGTTAGGATTGCCAAAAGATCATCATTGCTCTTGAGGCTAATCAGCGTGTCATTGACATTAGCACCCGTGCCTTGTGTAATGTTCAACTGCCCAAAATTCAAACCACCCGACAACCCAATTCGGTCTTCACCATCCATAAAGTCAACAATGGTATCAATACCATTATTAACAGCTACCAACACAAACCTGTCTCCTCCAGCGTCTCCAGTCAGAGCATCGTTGCCAGCACCACCGACCAGCAAGTCATTACCAGCACCGCCAATCAAACTATCATTGCCATCCCCACCAGATAATTTGTCCCCGCCAGCACCACCATTTAAGAGATCGATGCCGTTACCGCCGGATACATTGTCACCGCCAACGCCACCATTAAAGGTGTCGTTGCCGCCATTCATGTCAACAACCGAACTCTGATAAGTGCCTAATAGGGTAATAACATCATTCCCATCTTGCGGCTGATTGGTGACTGGTTCATCGCCTCGCAGGTTAATGAAAAACTTGCTATTGTTCATGGTCACGGTGATATTGTCGTCACCGAAACCGCCACCAATCTTCCCGTCGGAACGCGAGCCATTGTTGGGGTTGGTGTCATTGTCCCACCCAGCTGCGAAAGTGACGTTAATCGTGTTGTTGCCAGCCTTACCGTGAGCGGCGTTTACACCATCGGGATCGATAATTGTGTCGTTACCGTCACCACCAAATATCCGGTCGTTATAGCCAGTACCGCCATCGAGTGTGTCATCGCCAGCATCGCCATTGATTGTGTCATCGCCAGCACCGCCATTGATTGTGTCATTGCCAGCACCGCCATCGATTGTGTCATTACCAGCACCGCCATTGATGGTTTCATTGCGGTTAGTGCCAGTCAGCACATCATCATTCGCGGTGCCATTGATTACTGGGGTAGGAAGGGTAAAACGAGCCACCAGCGGATCGTGATCGCTTTGTTGATCTGCAAACTCGGCATTTAGATGCACAATATCAATTTCAGCAGCCGCGTTGGTGCGGAGATTGCCACTTACGAGGATGTGATCGAGTGCCTGAGAATTACCCTCAAACACGTAGGTGTATTGCTCATTTAGTGGTAGAGTCTCCACCAAGTTAGTCAGGTCATCCCCTTTCAATACTTCCAATGGGTCTGAGAACTGAAAGTCGTTGAAATCACCCATTACAGCTACATTGGCATTGGCATCAGCAGCGAGAATGTTTTCTACAAAGTTGTTAACAATCTCAGCTTGTTGCAGACGTTGAGCCTCGGAGGTGAGTGTTGGTGGTTGGTTGCTGCCAAAAAGTGGTTGATCGCCGCCTTTAGAGTTAAAGTGGTTGCCGATGACAAAAACTTGATTGTCGTTGAAGATAAACTCGCCGACCAGCGGTTTGCGGCTGTTGGCAAAAGCATCGCCATCTGAGAGGTCGGTGTCAACAATGCGACCGGGACTGGCGGAAAGTTCCGCACCATTGCCATCAATTACCGTGGTGTTGGTTGTGGAAGTGCCGCCGGGACGATCTACAAAGTCAACTCGCTCAGGGTTGAACAGGAAGCCGACGCGAATATTACCTCCAGGCTGACCGCCATCTTGGTCGTCTGCTGGGTTAACTTGACGGAATTCGTAAGTGGGGCCACCTGCGGCTGCGATCGCATCTATCAAAGCTTGATAGGTCAGGTTGGCATCTACAACGCTGTCATTTGTGGCACCATTGTTATCCTGTATTTCCTCCAAACTCAGGATGTCTGGTGATTTGAGGTTGTTGACAATCAAATTGGCAAGGCTGCCGAATTTGCTGCCATCGCTGGGGTCAAGATTCTCGACGTTGAAACTAGCTACTGTCAACTGGTCTTCAGTCCCGGTTAACGTGGTAGTTTCCCGCTCTATACCACCAGAAGTGACAGTTGGCAAGGCTGTTGTATTAAGCAGCTTGTAATTGCCAAAACTATAGTCGATGACACCAGTAATCGAACCATTGAAGCGATCGCTTACATTCACCTGTGGCGCATTAGGAACTAGCAGATCGTCAATGATGATGCGTTCTGGATTAAAATCCCCTTGCTGGATGATAATACCGCCCCGCTCGGTACGAGTGCCAGCATTCGCCCCATTGTTAGCCAAGACAGCGATTTCACCGAAATCGTTGGTAGGACTAACTGCCACAGCGTTATTAACCTGCACCCGCATTCCTTCCAGACTTTCATAGAAGTCAATGCCATCTTGGGCAGGATCGAAGAGGGCGAAAGAATCATTATCGATAATCTGCGTCGGCGGTGTGCGATCGCTACCAATTACAATCGCAGCAGGTAGCGGATTGCCAGTTGAGAGTGTGTTAATCCTTCCGGTATTACCAACACCAATCTGAGTAATTGACAGATTGTTGGAGTTAGCACCGCCTGGAGTGAATTCACTCACATTACCGCTTACCAACAGAGAGTCCCCAGCGCTGACGGTGGGTCTTATGCCCGTGAAAACAAAAATTCCCTCAGAGGTGGCATCATCCGCATCAGGATCAGGATCTTGCAAATAAAAGCCATTAGACCTAACAGCAGTGACAATACCAGCCACGTTAGAAACACTTTGCCCTGAGTACGGCGAGGTATGACTAGCACCTTGAATATCGCGGATGCGGACATTCCCTGCCGTGGCATCGTTATCTGTCACCGTGACGGTGGTCGTACCGTTGGTATTAGTCGTAGAGGCAGTTAATGTCACCGTCTGAGAGCCATCAATAAGGGCATCATCAACCGCAGCGATCGCAAAGTTTGCCGATGCCTGATTTGCAGCAATAGTGACAGTTGTGGCAACTGTTGCCTCTCCGGTATCGCTGGAAAGAAGGTTGACAGTCAGCGGATTTGTTAAATCCCCAGTGCGAGTCACAGTGCCAGTAGCCGCATCTGCACCAGCTGCTTCTGAGAAGGAAACAGGGGAAACACTTAAACTTAGCGAGGATGTTGGTGTTGGGTTGTCGCTGCGAGTATATCTTCCCAGATCGTCCAACGTATCTGTAGCAAAGCCATCCCATTCAATGCTGGGGTCGAAGGCATTGTTCTCGATGGTATCGCCAGTTGTAACGCTGCTTTTACGCCGGAGGGTGTTGTCAGCTGTACTTATAAGTCCGCTACCCCATTCGGTTCCCGGATCAACGCCAACTTGACCAATTACATCAATGATGGTTCCAGTTGCTCCGCCCCTACGCAGCACGATCGCATCATCGCCATTAAACCAACTTGCAGCACTTGTCTGATCTGCCTGCGCCAAAATCGCTGCATTGGCGTTACTTTGAGCCAGAACAAACACATCGCCGTTTGCCACGGTGCCAGTTAGGTTAATCGTCAGCCCAGCACTGCTGCTGCCATTGAAATACATCTGCACCACATAGCCTGCTGCTGCCAAGTCAATTGCCGCATCAGTGCTGTTGTAGATTTCCAGTGCTTTGTTGTTACTGCTGCCCTCGACATACTCTGAGAAAAATAAGCCTGCCATAGAACCTTCCTTGGTGGTAGAAAACGCAAGATGCAGAATTGGAAATTCAGATGCGATCGCATCTGGCAAACTGACACGATGCTGACTTTAGTTGTTGGACAACTAAAATCAGTAGAACTACTGCCTGTCTATCTGAAAAACAATAAGTTAGAGGTAAAAACAAGAACATTTACCTATTTTTAACCTGTACTTAAAGTTAGGTTTTAGTTCGTCTTGCAGGATATCACTTATATTTAAAGTGTTCTAGTCCTTGACAGAAAATTTACATCAGTATTCCGCAAGAGGCTGAGGAAAGTTTTGAGTTATAAATTAATAACTCCGAAACGCAATAAATTGCTGTTTCTATTAGGGCTGACGCACGTCAACACGCTGTAGGGGCTTTTTGATTGCCATGCCCCTACGACACAATCAGGCATTCACTAATTAACTGCGTAAGTCCTGTCTATAACTCCTCACTCTCCTGAGTCCCTATTGGCTCTTGCTACCAGAAAGTTTGTAGTTCTTCCACAAGTGCTTTTACAAAAGTGGGATGTTCCTTAACTCAAATTTAAACTAGGTGCTAGTTTCTTCGCTTTCAGCCATTGGTGAATCTTGGTTATCTTCTGTATCTTCCTGCCAAGTATTGAGAATGTCTTTAACCAAAAGCTCCTTTAACCAAGCTTGAGCCACAACCACTAAGGGCAAAGCCAGTAAAAGGCCTAAGAAACCAAAGAAAATGCCGAAAGCCACCTGTGACAACAAGGTGACTGCTGGTAGAAGAGACACCTGATGCTTCATAACTAAAGGTGTCAGAAGGTTACTTTCAATCTGCTGAATAAGGATATATAAAACTATCACTGCACCTGCTTTCCAAGGTGCATCAAGTAAGGCAAGTGCTGCTGGTGGTATAACACTTAAAGTAGGGCCAAGATTAGGAATAAACGTTAATAAACCTGCTAAAAGAGCATTAGCTAGAGGGAGTTGCACCTGCAAAATCGACAAACCCAAACCGCTCAAAAGGGCAATCACAGTCATATTAAAAAGAATGCCAATTAACCAACCACTCAGAGCAACTTCGCATTTAGAAAGAATCTTATTGACTCGCTGACGATAGAAGCTAGGAAATAGCAGCAAAAATGCCTTTCGGTAAGAACTGGGATTCGCCAAAAGCATGATGGTCACAACTAAGACCAACAATAAGCTCAGAATAATTTGAATTGAGTTAGCAAACAAGCTATAAAAATTTGTAAGCAGCCGATTAATAAAACCGGGTAATTGTTCAGTTAAACGACTAAAAACACGGGCATCTTCTAAAGATTGCCCTGGAAGTCGGCTTTGCAGCGATTCAGCCCACACTCGTAGCCGATCTAATCCTTGTGGCACCCATTCAATCAATTGTGGCAGTTGATTATAAAAAGGTGGAACAATCAAGGCAAGAAAAATAGTCACAATTGTGACTATACTAATAATTGATAATGTAATGGCGATGCCTCGGTTGACTCCCCGTTGCACAAGCCATTTTACAAGTTGGTTTATAGCTGTTGCCAAGACTACAGCCATAAAAGCCAGCAACACAACTTGCCGGATTTTCCACAAGATGTAAAGAGAAATGATCAGGGCGATTAATCCGACCCATTGCCCTAGACGCACAATCCTGTCTCCATCTTTTGGTTGATTTGAAGCGGTTGTGTTGAATTTAATCTTTTGAAACTGCTTGTGTCTTCCTCCTTAAGGAAGTGTATAAAAAGCGGTTTTAAGATTTTGCTTTATGTTAATTTATATATTAAGTTTAGGGTTTTCACGCCTTAACTGTGGCGAATATAGTATCAAGCACACTCGTTAATCCCTAGTCTTTTGTAAGGCTGAGTGTTGAGGCAATTCCATCAGATAGATTTCATCATAAATAAATGCCTAGTAGCACTTGGATAGAGCAACTTGCGCGGTTCGGTTATGCGGCGAAGGGAATAGTGTACTTTATTATTGGCTTGCTGGCGATACCTGTGGCGTTAGGCTCTGGCAGCAAAACGGCTGACACGAGTGGAGCTTTGGATACAATTGTTGCACAGCCATTTGGAAAATTTTTGCTTGCTTTGATTGCTTTTGGTCTGATGGGGTACGTGCTATGGCAGTTGACTCAGGCATTGTTCGATCCGGAGCATCAAGGCAAGATTAATGCTAAGAGAATTTTACAGCGCCTTGGCTATGCGCTCAGCGGTCTGAGCTACGCAGGTGTATCGCTGAGCGCTGTGCAGACTGTTTTTGGTGAGGAAGGCGACGATAGCAGCTGGCGGCGAGACTGGGCGGCGCGTTTGCTAGAACAACCCTTGGGACAAGAGTTATTTTGGATTGTCGGAGCGATCGCGATCGCTGTGGGTGTTTCCTTTTTGTATGAAGCTTACACTGCTAAATTCCGCAAACACTTCAAATTGCTCAACATGAGTAAAGCTGAGATACAATGGGTAACTTGGCTTGGCAGATTTGGGATTTCTGCGCGTGGTGCTGCTTTCGGTCTTATCGGTCTTTTAGTGATTCAAGCTGCACTTCAGGATGACCCAGGCGAAGTTCAAGGACTGGGGGGTTCTCTGCAAGCGCTGGCAGAAGAAACTCTCGGTCAGTGGATTCTAGGCGCGATCGCTTTGGGTTTCATCGCCTATTCTCTCTATATGTTGATTCAAGCGCGGTATCGTCGCATTGATCCCCCATAAATTAATCTAATAATCTTATTTACTGGGCTGAAAGCTACTTTTTTTAACCCAAGCGCCGAGACAAATTAAATAAGATTGCTATATAGAAATTTTCAGTTCCTCGTTAATAATAATTTGTATATAATTAGTGATTGGAGAAAACCTATTACCGTTGTAAGTTTGGTCTGTGCAAAATAGCGCTACCCACTAAATGGCTCACTCTCTCATTTCAACCTTTTGACTGACTGAGCAATTACTACAGGTTGGTTCTCATATTCTATTTTCAATTCAGGCTGCAAGTTAAAATCAAAATCTCTTTCGATTTCGGCTTTAACAAACTTACGGACTAGACCCGTCACTTCAACAATTTCACCTTTTTTAATCGGATCTCCTGCTATAACGGCACCTGTTACCAGTAACTCTTTACCGCCAATCAATTCTTGGTCATCGAGTAGAAAGGTATTTGGGCTGATAACTTTTTCAACATTGCTAGTTACAGTTACAACCTGACCAAAGTATTTATCTGGTTCTTCGCCGACTTCACCCGGTTCGGGTGTTAGAGTCACGTCCGAGGCTATAATTACAGATTCTCCCTCGTATTTCTTAAATAGATTATCCTCTAAATCAAAGCTCAAATTTCTCTCGATATCGGCAAGAATAAATGTAGTAACTTTACCCGTCACTCGGACATGAGAATCTTCAATTAGACGGGCTTCTTTAGCACTCACTATCAACACTACTGGATCGATAAATAGCGTTTCACCTTCGATTAAAAACGCTTTTGAACCAATTATTTCTTCGACTTCACCATTTACAGTTATAGTTTTGCCTATGAAATCCTTAGCTGATTTGTTAACAACTTTACTTATCGTCGTGGTAGCCTCAGGAGTAGATGAGAGATTACACGCGGCAAGAAATACAGTAAAGAGTAATAGAGCCGCTTCTTTAGCCTTCCATTTATGCAAATATTTATTTACCATTGAGATTACCACTCTTGAAAATCTGTCTACTCTTATCAATCACTCGAAAATACTCACTGGGAAAAGTGATTTTTCTTTTTTCGGTCTGGGCCAAATAAAATAAATGTATTAAATTCCGGTAATTTAATACTTGGAAAGAAATAAAAACTAATTCATAAAACATAAGGGGAAGCAAATTGCTTCCCCTTAAATTATAAGCCTGAAAGTAAAAGTTATTTTATATGACTTTTAGCTTTAATCGAACTGCCTAGCTTTTATTTAGTTAACCAGTAGTATTGATAAATGAAGGAATGACCCGGCAACTTAACTGGTTATATTCTGCACTCGATCATTCCATCAATCAACAACATTCTTTATTCAATCACTTGGGTTGTTTGAGCAACGATCACAGGCTTATTCTTATATTCTGCTTCTATCTTTTGCTTTAAGTTTAAATCCCAAGTCAAGTCGTAATCTTTCTCGAACTCAGCCAGAACAAATTCACGAACTACCCCCGTTACTCGGACATCTTTGCCTTCAGTAATGGGAACAGCTGCTGGAGTTGCATTTATAACCAGCACTTTGTCGTTATTGAATATCTTTTCGTCTTCCATTTGGAAAGCTTTTGCACCAACAATTTCTTCAACTTCCCCAGAGACAGTTACAGTCTGACCTATGAGTTTGCGAGTGTCTTCAACAACTGTTTCTACAGATGTGTTTCCAGCATCAGGAGCAGTTACAGGTGCATTTGCAGCATCAGGAGCAGTTACAGGTGCAGTAGGAGAAGGGACAGTTGCTTCTCTTTCAGGTGTGCCGCAAGCCGGAAGCACTAAAGCCAAAAATCCTAACGCGATCGCTCCCTTTACCTTCCACAGCCCTTGAGCCAAACCGCTAGTTTTTACGTTCTTCTGTAGCATTGGAAACACTCCTCAAAACTATAATATTTTAGGCACAATTGGTAAATTGCCCTACTGATTAGGTACAGAAAAACCTTTATTCTTAAACTCAATAAAGGTTTCTTCGCACTGTTTTTAAAATGCCCAACTAGGCAACTATAAAATTACCTGCCACCCAATTAAATTAGGCGACTTATCGTCATGGAATAACGACCAATTACTTATAATTTAAAACCCAAAGCCGCTGTTTTGCGTCTGCCTAGAGAAAGAGAAGTAGAATACATACTTATTCCTCAAAGAGTGTTATTTGTGAACTTTCTTTGAAAGCGAGCTTGCTGGAAGCGATGTCCCACCGTAACAGCCCACAATAGGTAGAGTTTGGACTCCATTTTTCCCCTCAACAGCAACCTCTGTACCATTCACCCTAACTTACTGCGGCTTAAACCCGTGGAGATGCAGTTGCACATCTGCGTAAGGGAAAGCATAATCCCCCATTTTTCTATCTATAAAGTTCTTTTATGGTGGCGACTAAATACCACTGATATCAATATTAAAGGTATGAAAGTGAAATACTGCTTGAAATACTTTGAGATCCAATGTCATGCGATCTAAAAACATTTCAAGCAGTATTTTTATCAAGCTATACCAAATACTCGTCTTAGATATATGAATCACCAGACTGATTGACAATTATTTGACAATAGTCTCTTTACAAGAACTCATATAATTCAATTGCTTGTCTCAACTGAGAATAGCAGCAAGGAAAATAAAAGCAGTATTGCTTTTCCTTATAGTTGAGATTTGGATTTCAAAATTTCTATATAAGCAATGGGAAGAACCAAAGGCCAAAAAATAGTTGCTACCACCAAAGTCACAAAACCTGGAAGGCGCTCTTGTGTCTTCCAAGTGCGATCGCGCTTGAAGAATTCTAACCAAATAGCAAACAAAGTGGCGGCTATCAGCAGGTAAAGAACTTTTACGCAGATCATAAGTGTCTCCAGAACAACTTCTTTTATAAGGGTTCCCGTAACCTAGCTCGGCAATCACTATTTCGTTACAAAACTTTACAATGAATTGTATTATCTGCTACTTCAAGCCTATCAGCCCGGTGTTACAACCATGTGACCAACTTGTGTAGAGAATCTGTAGCGAAAGAAAGTTGTAGGTAGCTGATCCCAATCCGAAATCAAAAATTTGTACTCAAGCCAAAGGCAGAAAAAAACGAAACGTGCTGCCCATGCCCAGCTTACTTTCTACCTCAATCTGACCGCCTTGCAGTTCAATCAAGCGCGAGGAGATAGCTAACCCGATGCCAGTTCCTCTAGAATTCTGAGAGCGAGACTCGTCAGCTCGCCAAAAACGCTCAAAGACATGGGGTAAATCTTCCAGCGCAATTCCTTTACCCGTGTCAACTACAGCAATCCACAGCCGTTGTGATGCACTCCAAACTCGGACAGTAATCGAACCAAAACTGGTGTATAGCAGCGCATTTCCCAGCAGATTCACCAAAACCTGTTCCACGCGGTCAATATCCGCTAAGACAGGGGGCAGTTGGGGCGGACAGTCTAATTTCAAGACTACCGGGCCATCTTCCAACAACTGCTCAGAAAATCTTTCTACCAAAGACTCTAATAAAGGTCGTAAATTAACAGGCTGGAGATTAATCGGCAAATAGCCAGCTTCCGCCTTAGAAAGTTCCTGCAAATCGTTGACTAACCGCTCTAACCTAGTGGTTTCGCGCACCAGCTGCTGGTAAACTTCTGGCGATGGTTCAATTCCGCCGTCAGCCATCTCCTCCAAATAACCGCGAATCACTGTTAGGGGTGTCCGAAGTTCGTGAGTGAGGTCGCTAATAAGTTCCCGCCGCCGCTGTTCCACGCCTTCGAGACTGGATGCCATGCGATTAAAACTTGCAGCCAGCCGATTGAGTTCCCGAATTTCGCTGTTTGGTAGTCGTTCATCCAGATGTCCGGCAGCAAACTTTTGGGTGATTTGTTCCATTTGTTTCAAAGGCTGGACGATCCGCCGCGTTACCAAATAGCTCAATCCACCCGCTGCGGTAGCACCCACAAGAACTGATAATAAGGTGCTGCGACTCCAAGCTGTTTCAAAGCTTCTTACCAGCTGCCTCCGGGCATAGCGTACTTGCACCCCAGATATTTCGATTTGTTGCAGCTGCACGATAAAAAAGCGCGGCGAAGACAATTTGCTAATCGCCAGTAGGCTACCCACTCCCACCATCATGACCAAGAGGTGGGAAAGAAATAGACGCGATCGCAATCCAACTTTATTCAACGGCATTTTTATCCTATGGCATCTTCAAATTTATAGCCAACACCTACCACCGTCTTAATAAAGCTAGGATTGGCTGGATCTGGCTCAATTTTTTTCCGCAACCGCGCCACATGAGTATCTACAACTCGTTCATCACCAAAAAAGTCATCCCCCCAAAGTTTCTCTATTAGTTGCGTTCGGTTCCAAACTCTACCAGGATGACTGATAAAAGTAGATAACAAGTTAAATTCTAGAGTCGTCAAATCTAAAATTTCTGATTGTTGAGAATCGATTTGGCGTTTAGCAGTGCGCTGCTCTACATCAACAGCGAAATGTTGTGTATGATAAACCTGATGTTGTCCTCCCTGACGCAAACTGCGGCGCAATAACGCCCTTACTCTAGCAACCAATTCTCTAGGACTAAACGGTTTTACCAGATAATCATCAGCACCAGTAGAAAGTCCGATAACGCGGTCAATTTCCTCACCCCTAGCAGTCAGCATCAAAATATAAGGGTCTTTCGCACCAGGTTTCTGTCGGATTCTGGCACACACTTCCAGTCCATCCAAACCAGGTAACATCAAATCAAGAACGATTAAATCCGGTTGTTGCTCCTGAAAAACTTGTAAAGCTTTCAAACCATCGCGGGAGTGATGGCAAGAAAAACCCTCTCGTTCTAAAGCTGTCTGGATGAGCTTAGCAATTTCCGGTTCATCCTCAACAATCAAAATATCCATTTATAACCATTAAAAATTAGTAAGTAGGTGGGATTAATTATTTGTAGGATGGGTTACGCTATTGCTAACCCATGCAGATGTTGGGTTTTCTACGTCAACCCATCCTACGAACATCTTCTATCTAATCGCATCCGCCTACTTAAATTAAAAATCGATTCTCAATTTTTAATTTTTCGGACGCATCGCTTCTCGACCCAATATCATCATCCCAGCAACACCTAAACAAACAAACCAGACGTATTGATACCAATATTCTCGAATCTGTTCTGCTGCACTAAGTTCCGGGTGCAGGGCATCTAAATAGAGTACCAATAAAACCATAAATAACGCCCCAAACCCCGAAAAGGTCAAACCGATGAAAATTCTAGCGGGTTTTAGTTCATCATCACTGATGGCATCCAGGTCAATTTCTGCCAACTCGCGGAGAGACTCGTCTGCAACTGCTGAAGCTGCTTGCAAATTATTTGCCACAGGCGGCGGCAAAACTGGCATTAAGGTTTTTACGGTTTTGCGTCGCAGCAAACATTCTGTATCCCGCAGCAATGCTAGAGGCTTTGCTTGAGGGTAGTCAAATTCGGCGGCTTTGGGTGTCGATGTAGTGGTGACTTCCGGTTCAAAATCCATAGCTTGCCTACCAGTGCTTGTTTCTAAGATACAGCACCAAACTGGATTAAAGGTATATCCAGCAAATAGCTCCTAAGTTAGTAACAAAGCTTTTTTTGTTCGCCCAGCTAGGTGAACCCTGATGGAGGAAGTGCGATCACTCTAGCTAATTCTATGGTGAAACTTAGCTGAAATTTGAGAAAACTATAGAGGATTAGGATGTCTAGGAAAGCAACCTTAGAGCCAAATAAGTCCGCGAACTTAAAAGTCTTTGGAATACTAACGGCTGGCGGAGTGCTTGGCTCCTTAGCAAGCCTTCCTTATATTTTTAGCTTAATCGAGCCGCCTTCTATACCTATTTGGCAATTCTTGCTATTAGTCACAGTACAAGCTTCGGTGCAAACAGCTTTCGTGACCGGGCTGGGGCTTTGGTTAGGGGGTAAAGTTGGACTAGGCGCACCCGTGCTTAAAGCCTGGTTAGCAGGCGACCCGGAAGCGTCTCATCGGTTTCGGGCATCCCTACCCATATCTGTTGGTGCAGGTGTGATCGTAGCAGGGATTATGTTGCTGCTAGAGATTTTTGTGTTTGTCCCCTTTTTACCTGATGCCTTACGCAAAGTACCGCTTCCCTCACTGTGGCAAGGTTTCTTGGCTTCCTTCTACGGTGGGATTACCGAGGAATTGCTGTTGCGCTTGGGTTTGATGACGTTACTGGTTTGGTTGGGAACAAAGCTCACCCGTCAGCCACATCCTAAGTCAAGTGTAATGTGGAGCGCGATCGCTCTAACTGCCTTAATTTTTGGGGCGGGTCACTTACCAATAACCGCTCGTCTAGTCCCCCTAACTCCCTTTGTGGTGACACGGGCCTTATTGCTCAACGGTATCCCAGGATTGCTTTTTGGCTGGCTCTATTGGAGAAAGGGACTTTTAGCCGCAATGGTAGCGCACTTCTGGAGTGACATCGTTCTGCACGTTATTGGAGCAGCGTTATTCTTGGCGTGAAAAAGTTATTCACTTACTTAAAGAACAAGACGGTTCACGAAGAAGTTAAAAATTAAAGACCTGCGTTAGGTTGGGCCCTTGGAACCTTACCCAACAAATGCTTATACAGCGGCTTGCAGTCGGATGAAGTACAGGCTATCTGGAGAGATGCCCGACTTCTTGGAGAAGTCGGGCATCTTTGTACCTCACTCACAAGGGAAAGCGCTGTATTTGTTCGAGTTCGTCCCTCAACGAGGGAAACCCCCACACCAGGGTGGCTCCCCAACCTACAAATTTTAGGGTTTGACGACCTGCTTCATTAAATGTGGAACAACTGACAACTAAAAGCCTAATTTTTCCAACACTGGACGAGTTGAGACAATGTGCCTATCCAAACCGAGTTGTTGCGGACTAATCCCCAACGCGAGGCAGATAAGCTGAGGTAGATGCAGCACTGGCAAACCCAGAGTCTTGCCGATCACCTTTTCCACTTCCGGTTGACGAGAATCTAAATTCAGGTGACACAATGGGCAAGGCGTCACCATACAATCAGCACCAGCGTCAAGTGCTTCTTGGATGTGCGAACCAGCCATCTTAAAAGATTGCGTTGTCGCATAACTGGAAAGAGGCCAGCCGCAGCATTGGGTGCGTCCTCGGTAATAAACTGGTGTCGCCCCCAGCGTCCGGAACACATTCTCCATCGATTCTGGTTCCAATGGGTCGTCGTAGGGTATATGAGTTTGGGCGCGTAGCAAGTAGCAACCATAAAATGCTGCACACTTCAACCCAGCAAGCTTGCGGCTAACCCGGTTTTGCAGTTCTTCTAGTCCGTAATCTGCTACTAACGCCCATAGTAGGTGTTTGACTTCGGTACTGCCCTGATAAGGCGAACAGCCTTCTTTTTTCAATAAGCCATTAACCTGCTCAAAGTAGTTTGGGTTGGTTTGTTGGGATTCCTTCAAACGCTCATCCACATGACCAATCACCCCTTGACAAGTGCTGCAATGTGTGAGTAACGGCAGATTCAGTTGCTCGGCGAGAGCAATATTGCGGGCGTTAACGGTATCTTCTAGCAGTTGGGAATCTTCTTTGAAGGTGCCAGAACCGCAACAGGAGGCTTTTTTCAGTTCAATCAGTTCAATTCCCAATGCTTGGGTGAGGGCTGCTGTAGACTGGTAAAGTTCCCGGCAAGCTCCTTGGGCAACGCAGCCGGGGAAGTAAGCATATCTGAGAGTTTGGGATGGCATAGCCTTGAGTGAAGAAAACACGCGATCGCATGAGCGTAGCGTGGGGGAAACAAGCTGATATCTCTATCATCGCTCTTGAACGGGGAATTATTAGGTCACGTTGCGAAGATAAACATAAAACCTTCTCGATTTGAGTTGGGCGTTTGTAGGTATGACAGATGGGCTGGTATTGAATTCGATTGTGAGGATAGATACAGCTACTTTTTGATTGGGATGAGGCTGCCTTGAAATAACCGGACAGTCTATTGTTCGCGCTTGCAGAATTTTAAAAAAGAATGTATCGAAAAATACAGATTGACGTAATGTAGAACTCCGTCTGTAGAGAAAGCCAGCCGCCTCCTGCGGTAGAAGCTTGGTAAAACAACAACATCTATTCTATTAAGAAGCGACTGCTTCTTAAACATTCCCAGCCATCAGCAAAAAACGACAAGGATGCAACTCAAGCTTGTCAATGGACAAGTTGTTGCCATCTTGGGAGTTTCTTGCAGTATCAGGCGCGAAACTGTTTAGCAAATTGCTAAACAGGGCGTCAACTTGGTAGTGGCTGCTTGTAGTCAGGTAGGGTTGAACCTTCGTGTAGACAAGATTCCTCGCATGGGCAGTAACGCGGTTCCAGTCGTTGCTGATGCAACTGTTTTTGAACAAGTCAGGGCAGTTAAAGCAGTTGAAACTGCCAGCGAGGATCACTCAACGCCAAACGTGCTGTATTCAAATTCAATTTAATTGGTGGAGGAATATGACAATAGCGATCATCGTGCATGGTGGAGCAAAAACCATTTCAGAAGATAAGACAACAGCGAATACAAAAGGTTGTTTAGCTGCTGTCGAGGCAGGTTGGGCTGTGCTTGAACAAGGCGGTGATGCCAAAGACGCAGTTGAGGCTGCCATCCGAGTGCTGGAGAGCGATGCAACCTTCAATGCCAGTCTGGGTGCCACCCTCGACGTTGAAGGTGAAGTGTACCTGGATGCTGCGATGATGGAAAGTGACAAATTGCGGTGGGGAGGTGTGGCAGCAGTACAGCGAATCGCTCACCCCATTTCAGTGGCAAGGAAAATTTTAGACGAAAAGCCGTCGCTGCTTGTAGCAGAAGGCGCAGAACGCTTTGCTGCTGAGCATGGCTGCGAGATGTGCGAGCCAACAGATTTGATTAGTGATGAACAGCAGGAGGAATGGGAGCAGCAGAACACGCCGCACGATCGCCCTGCTACTGTCGGCTGTGTGGCGCTGGATGTCAATGGTAACTTGGTTGCCGGAACCTCAACGGGAGGTCTTGAGAACCAACTACCAGGTCGTGTTGGCGATACCGCACTGGTGGGATGTGGCTTGTACGCGAATAGTCAGGGCGCTTGCTCAACTACAGGCGATGGAGAGTCTATAATCCCGGTGGGTTTGGCTAGGACTGCTGTCGATTTATTGGTGGGCAATTCCCCTAGCTCGAATGGCTCCGCTACACGTCATCCAGAGGAAGCAGCTCAGATGGCAATTGATAAGCTCAAGCAGCAGGTTGCTGGAGAAGCCGGATGTATTGTTTTAAATCCTCAGGGACAAATCGGTTGGGCGTACAATTCCCAAGACATGGCAGTTGGCTATAGAAGCTCAGAAATGGATCGGGCAGCAGTATTTACAAAGAAGGAAGACGAGCGTTTCGCTAAAAGCGCATAATTGCTTTGACTGCTTCTGGTAAGTAACGGTTTTGAGACCTCCAGGCATCTCCCTATGAACCATCAATACAACTTCCAGTATTTCCAAGGAAGTTCTTTTTCTGAGCTATTTGCCCAAGACATAACAGATGCGGGGTATACGTTCATCTTGAATTACCCCGCGACTGCTAGTTGGGCAACTTATCCCAACACGAAAAAATACTTCCTTCAAGACGGTAGTGATGAAGCCACCAAAACTGGCTATGACAAGATTGGTGAGAAGGAACCTTGGAAAAACCTGGCGGTTCTAGGGGATACCATTCCCGGTATTATTCTTAGTCCGCCGCCAGACCTGTTGATTGACTACTGGCGAGAGTGTTTTGGCTTTGGCTACAACAATTTGGAACTGTTGGATCGGCAGGTTTATTTAGATGAACTCAATCAGAGCGATCGCTTTGAGCGAGTTATTACCTTATTCCCTTTCGATGGTTTACTTCCCCAGAAGCACGCTGTCGATCCAGATACTCACTACCGTCTCCTGAGCAAAGTAACGCTAGCCGATCTTGGGGTTCCCTGTCCAAAGTATCAGAGCTACAATCTGCACACCTGCAATCTTGATGAGATTAAGTTACCGGAGCAATTCCCCTACTTGATCAAAACATCTCACGGACTCTCAGGCGAAGGTACTTATATTATCAAAAGCGCCAGCCACCTGAACTACTCTTTGGAAGAAATCAGGAAATATCTGGCTATCAAGCTGGTGGATACCATCATCGTCTCGGAATTCGTCAAAGATGAAGTGCAAAACTACTGCGTGCAGTTTTACGTCAACAAGGTAGGAGACATCACCCTGATCGGTGTTACTCAGCAACTCGTCACCCCTGATGGCAAATATCTAGGGGGGCTGATTCACTACCGTACTGACATGAGCAAGTTCTATGAGATGATTGCTGCTGTCGGTCAGTATGCTCACCAGCAGGGATATTTCGGCGTTATTGGGTTCGACGTGTTGGAAAATAAAGACGGCGAACTTTACGCGATCGATGCCAATTTTCGAGTTAATGGCTCAACGCCCCTCTGCTTGCAGCGTCATACGCTGCTGGAACTAGGGAAAGAAGTCGCTACATATTCCAGTGACTACCGTATGGATGGAACCTTGGAGTCGATTTTAGTCAACCTAAAGCCAGAACTAGAGCGCCACGACTTCACGATCCTGTCGGCTCTAGAGAAGGTTAAATATGGCAAAATCTACACAGAAATTTACGGAATCGTCACTGGAGAAACCCTTGACCAGATGCAGGGCATTGAGCATAGCCTGCATGAGAAGGGATTGCAGTTGGTTAGCTAAAAAGCCTTGGCTCAATATATCGCAGCCGTTGAAGGAGTTGCGACATATCTGTTCGTTTGTAGTGTCTCGTCACAAGAGCGACAAACATCTCCCTTGTAAGGATAAAAATAAAAATTTTTCCCGCTCTTCCCTACTGGGGAGGGAGTGAGCAGGCTGGGGGTTAAGTCTTGTATTTGAGTCCACAGACAACCGTTGTAGATTTCAGGATTGTTATTAGTATTATTTAAATTGTATTCTCATCTCAGTGAGCTGAAAAGCTTTGGGGGCGGAGTTTTCAGGTTGTTATGGTAACTCAATATCCCTGTTTCCCAGTGTGCTGCTCCCCCACTCCGACTAAGTGCCACTTAGATAAGCGACTATCTATCGCTTTTGTTGTCCCTCTTTCAGATAAGATGAAAAAATGCTTAAAAACCGTATAACCCTATATAGCAAGTTCTGGAGACTGGGTAGAGGATTAATATGAGCCAAGAGGAAATTTTTGCAAGAGTCAAGAAGATTGTGGCGGAACAACTAGAGGTTGAACCCGATCAAGTAGTGCCGCAAGCGAACTTTGCTAACGATCTGGGAGCGGATTCCCTGGATACGGTTGAACTCGTCATGGCCCTAGAAGAAGAGTTTGATATCGAAATTCCAGACGAAGCAGCTGAACAGATTGCCACTGTTCAAGCCGTTGTGGACTACATCAACAACAAAGTCACGGCTTCGGCATAAATTCTAGTGTGCTGAGTGCTGTAGGGGCGGGTAAGACGAAAATTTCTTCTAACATTGGATTAACACAATGTGTCAGCACTCGCCCCCACGCGAGGGCGATAGTTGAAAATAGTAAGTGATACTGAAGTTCTCAGTATTCTTAGCTCAGTCAGTTCTGTATAGTGTTTCCGCGTTCTGGGTGTAAAAACCCTTTTAGTATTGGCATCATGACAAATTTTGAATGCAAGCGGGTTGTTGTAACAGGTCTCGGCGCGATTACACCGATTGGCAACAATTTGGCTGATTATTGGGCAGGGTTGTTGAGCGGTCGCAATGGAATAGCCCCGATAACCTTGTTCGATCCATCCAAGCACGATTGTCGCTTTGCTGGGGAGGTAAAAGGATTCGACCCCCACGAGTACCTGGATCGTAAGGAAGCTAAGCGGATGGATCGATTTGCCCAGTTTGCGGTTAGTGCCAGCAAACAAGCGATCGCAGACGCTAAATTTGTCATCAATGATCTGAATGCAGAACAAGTGGGCATCATCATTGGTACGGGCATTGGCGGTATCAAGGTACTCGAAGACCAGCAAGAAGTCTACCTGAATCGCGGCCCGGATCGGTGTAGTGCATTTATGATTCCCATGATGATCGCCAACATGGCAGCTGGGTTAACAGCAATTCACACGGGTGCCAAAGGGCCAAACAACTGCACGGTGACAGCTTGTGCCGCAGGTTCTAATGCGGTAGGAGATGCTTTTCGCTTGATTCAGCGAGGATATGCTCAGGCGATGATCTGCGGTGGGACAGAAGCGGCGGTAACGCCTTTGTCGTTTGCTGGATTTTGTGCGTTGCGGGCGCTGTCAACGCGCAATGATGACCCACAAAAAGCTTCTCGTCCGTTTGATCGCGATCGCGATGGCTTCGTCATGGGCGAAGGCTCTGGCATTCTAATTCTAGAAGAATTAGAACACGCCCTCAGTCGGGGAGCCAGAATTTATGCCGAAGTTGTCGGTTACGGCATGACTTGCGATGCCTATCACATGACAGCACCAGTTCCCGGTGGCGAAGGTGCCTTCAGAGCTATGCAAATGGCTTTAAAGGATGCCTCCTTAACTCCCGATCTGGTAAGCTACATCAACGCCCACGGCACCAGTACCCAGGCGAATGATGTCACGGAAACAGCCGCGATTAAAAAAGCTTTGGGCGACAGTGCCTACAAAGTAGCAATTAGCTCCACCAAGTCCATGACTGGTCATCTTTTAGGCGGAAGCGGTGGTATTGAAGCAGTCGCTACGGTGATGGCAGTTGCCAATGACCAAATTCCACCCACAATCAACTTAGAAAATCCCGATGAGGGGTGCGATCTGGATTATGTCCCCCACACAAGTCGCTCTTCAAAAGTAGACGTAGCACTTTCAAATTCTTTCGGATTTGGCGGTCACAACGTAACCTTAGCATTTAAAAAGTACGTCTAGAGGCGATAAAAATATAAATAGGTCAGGTGAAGACTCAAACGTTTTAGTCTTCATCTTTCATAATTTCGTCTTTTCCACAGCTTGCCCATAAGTCCTGCTAATGGGATGATAATCGGGTAATGGGTGCTTAGGGCGATCCCAGAGCATTCAATTTCCAGCTCATCCAAAAAGCGTGCTAACCCGTCGTTAAGTAGAATAAATCATGGTTGTTGCAACCCAATCACTCGAAGAACTTTGTATTAATTCCATCCGCTTTCTGGCGATTGATGCCGTAGAGAAGGCAAAATCAGGCCATCCAGGGCTACCAATGGGCGCTGCACCGATGGCATTTGTGCTTTGGGATCGCTTTATGCGGTGTAACCCGAAAAACCCCAAGTGGTTTAACCGCGATCGCTTTGTCCTCTCCGCTGGACATGGCTCAATGTTACAGTATGCTCTCCTCTATCTAGCTGGCTACGACAGCGTGACGCTGGAAGACATCAAGGAGTTCCGTCAGTGGGAATCAAGAACCCCAGGACACCCGGAAAACTTCATGACACCTGGAGTGGAAGTCACGACGGGGCCATTAGGACAAGGTATTTCTAACGCTGTAGGCTTAGCGATCGCAGAAGCTCACCTAGCAGCTAAGTTTAACAAGCCCGATAGCACCATCGTAGACCACTATACCTATGTAATTTTAGGTGATGGTTGCAACATGGAAGGTGTTTCCGGCGAAGCTTGTTCCTTGGCGGGACACTTGGGTTTGGGTAAACTCATTGCCCTGTACGACGACAACCACATTTCCATCGATGGCTCCACTGACCTAGCTTTCACCGAAGATGTCGGTAAGCGCTTTGAAGCTTACGGTTGGCACGTCCTGACTGTAGAAGACGGCAACACCGACCTAGAGGCAATTCACAAGGCAATTGAAGCAGCAAAAGCTGTCACCGATAAGCCCTCAATGATCAAAGTCCGCACCACCATCGGTTACGGCTCCCCCAATAAAGCCAATACCGCAGGTGTCCACGGTTCCGCATTGGGTGGCTCAGAAGTAACTGCAACCCGTGAAAAACTCGGTTGGGAATACGAGCCTTTTCAGGTTCCAGAAGATGCCCTTAACCATTGGCGCAAAGCAGTTGAACGCGGTGCTAAGTACGAGGAAGAGTGGAATAAGAACTTCGCCGATTACAAAGCCAAGTATGGTGCTGAAGCAGCCCAACTAGAACAAATGCTCAGCGGCAAACTGGCAGAAGGTTGGGAGAAGGTACTACCTACCTACACCCCAGAAGATAAGGCAGATTCCACCCGCAATCAGTCTGGTAAGTGCCTCAACGCCTTGGTTGATGTTGTCCCCGGATTAATTGGCGGTTCTGCTGACTTAGCTCACTCCTGCATGACCTTGCTCAAGTCTTCCGGCGACTTCCAGCCCGGCCATTACGAAAATCGCAACATCCGCTTTGGTGTCCGCGAACACGGCATGGGAGCGATTTGTAACGGCATTGCTCTACATGGTTCCGGATTAATCCCTTACGGTGCCACCTTCTTAGTTTTTGCTGACTATATGCGGGCGGCGATTCGTATTTCAGCATTGTCCCACGCAGGTGCTATCTGGGTGATGACCCACGACTCCATCCAGCTAGGTGAAGATGGCCCCACCCACCAACCAGTTGAAACCATCGCATCTCTGCGGGTAATTCCCCAGCTAACAGTGATTCGTCCCGCTGATGGCAACGAAACCTCTGGTTCTTATAAGGTAGCGATTGAAGCTGCTAACCAAAATCGCCCGACGTTGCTGGCGCTGTCTCGTCTAGCACAGCCCAACTTGCCTGGCACTTCTATGGAAGGCGTGGCTAAAGGCGCTTACATCCTCTCCGACAGCGATGGCACTCCTGACATCATCCTGATGGGTACAGGTAGCGAACTTCAACTCTGCGCTGGTGCAGCCGACAAGCTGCGCGGTGAAGGCAAGAAAGTCCGTGTCGTCTCTATCCCTAGCTGGGAACTGTTCGACGCGCAGGATGCGGCTTACCGCGAGTCTGTGTTACCCAAAGGTGTCACTAAGCGCTTAGCTGTGGAAGCAGCTTCTAGTTTCGGCTGGTGCCGTTACATTGGCAGTGAAGGCGCAATGATCAGCGTTGACCGTTTTGGCGTTTCCGCCCCCGGCCCCGTTGCTCTAGAGAAGTTCGGCTTCACTGTTGACAACGTAGTTGCCAAGGCTAAAGAATTGCTCGGTTAATAACAACTCAATAATCTCTTGAGGGGTGGTCAAAATGCCCGCCCCTTTTTTATTGGCAAAAATACAGGTATCCTTCGCGGACAAGCTGGCGGGGTGACAACCTCGCCAGTATTGAGCTTTTTGTTTACAACTTGTTCTTTTTATGACAATTTGTATTCCGCCCGCTTCAGTATAATTACGGAATATTCCAGCTCGGCTAATTTCTATAAAAGATGAACATCACTAACAAAAGAAGTATTGAGTAAGACGCAAAAAAAGCCCGGATGGTGCGCGGGCTTTGTCTGTATAGCCTCAGCCTTATAGGGGGCGAGCAATATCGCAAACCTAGCGACTTGCTGCTTCAGCCGTTTCCTGCTTCTGAGTAGAACCCTGAGTCCCCAGTTGAATCAACTCTACCTTGTAGCCATTCGGGTCTTCCACAAAGGCTATCACCGTCGAACCATGCTTCATTGGCCCCGGTTCCCGCGAGACTTTGCCGCCACGCGCCTTTATTTCCTCACAGGTGGCGTAAATATCATCAACACCAATAGCAATGTGACCGTAGGCATCTCCCAAATCGTACTGTTCTTTGCCCCAGTTGTAGGTTAGTTCCAGCACCGTGTGGTCAGACTCATCGCCATAACCCACAAAAGCCAGGGTAAATTCCCCGCCAGGATAATCTTTTTGGCGCAGCAACTTCATGCCCAGCAGTTCGCAGTAAAATTTCAAAGACTCTTCTAAGTTGCCGACTCGCAGCATGGTGTGTAGCATTCGCATCGTTTTAATCCCAAATTCCTTCTTAATATGACGCTTGAGTGTCCGTTCAGGACGTATTCTAACAATCGGGCTACAAAACCTGATCCGGTTCAGCGAGACTACTAGATGTCAACAAATTTGTCAGGTAGATCCCCCCAATCCCCTAATTTATAGGGGGTTTGAGGATGCCCCTATAAATTGGAGGGCTTTGAAAAGTTTACCTCCGTTAAAGAAGGGACTAGGGGGAGCAAATGTGTGACAACGAAACTTTATCTGAACTGTATTGGGCTAAAAGCCGATTCAAGGCCTGCACAAATGTGAGCCACTTGCAATCTTGCTATTAAGGGTGAAACAAAATGATGAACACGCCAGATACAGCCATTGACGCTATTGTGGCTCGTGAAATTCTCGACTCTCGCGGTCGTCCAACAGTGGAAGCAGAAGTCTATTTGATCAACGGTGCGGTGGGGCTGGCTCAGGTTCCCAGTGGAGCATCTACAGGGACTTTTGAGGCACACGAACTGCGGGATGAGGATAAAAGCCGCTACGGTGGGAAAGGTGTCCTCACGGCGGTAAAGAATGTTGAGGAGAAAATCGCGCCTGAATTAATGGAGTTGGACGCGCTGGATCAGGTGTTGATTGATACCACGATGATTCAAATCGATGGCTCGGAAAATAAATCGAACCTGGGCGCAAATGCTATTCTTGCCGTCTCGCTGGCAAATGCTAAAGCTGCTGCTGCGACTCTAGAATTGCCTCTTTATCGCTATTTGGGGGGGCCGTTATCGAATGTGTTGCCAGTACCGTTGATGAATGTGATTAACGGTGGCGCTCACGCTGATAATAATGTCGATTTCCAAGAATTCATGATTGTGCCTATTGGGGCAACTTCTTTCCGAGAAGCACTGCGTTGGGGTGCTGAAGTGTTTGCGGCTTTAGCTAAGGTGTTGAAAGATAAGAATTTGCTGACAGGCGTAGGGGATGAAGGCGGTTTTGCGCCAAATTTGGAGTCGAATCAAGCGGCTTTAGAATTGTTGGTGGCGGCGATAGAGCAGGCTGGTTATAAACCAGGAGAACAAGTTGCTTTGGCTCTGGATGTTGCCGCTAGCGAGTTCTACAAAGATGGTCAGTATGTTTACGATGGAGCGTCCCATTCGCCTGCTGATTTTATTGAGTATATGGCGAAGTTAGCCGGGCAATATCCGATTATTTCCATTGAGGATGGTTTGCACGAGGAAGACTGGGAAAGTTGGAAACTTTTGACCCAGAAAGTGGGCGCATCTGTGCAACTTGTTGGTGACGATTTATTTGTTACCAACCCAATTCGATTACAAAAAGGAATTGAACAGGCATCTGCTAATTCAATCCTGATTAAACTTAATCAAATTGGTTCTCTAACGGAAACTTTGGCAACTATTGACCTAGCTACTCGCAATGGTTTCCGGTCGATTATCAGCCATCGTTCCGGCGAAACTGAAGATACGACAATTGCCGATTTAGCCGTAGCAACTCGCGCAGGTCAAATCAAAACTGGTTCTCTGTGCCGCAGCGAACGGGTAGCGAAGTATAACCGCTTGCTGCGAATTGAAGATGAATTGGGCGATCGCGCAACTTATGCCGCTACTGTAGGTATGGGGCCAACAATTTAGCCATCCACACAGTTTTCGGTACGGGAGGCTGAGCCTCCCACCCCCTCGTTCCCAGGCCCAGCCTGGGAACGAGAATATGAGGTGTCTTATTCATGGGTAAAAGCCCATAGTTGGCAACCCAAGTGTTTCTTCCCAACCCATCATTAGGTTGAGACACTGGAGGGCTTGACCTGCTTGCCCTTTGACTAAGTTGTCAATTGCTGACATAACTATTACGCGGTCGGTGCGGGGATCAACTTCGATGCCGATATAGCACAAGTTGGTGCCGCAAGCCCATTTTGTTTGTGGGTAAGTGCCGCCTGGTAACATTTTGACGAATGGAGATGAGCGGTAGAAGGCTTTGTAAATGGTGAGTAAATCTTCTCGCACCAGTCCGGGATCGCGCAGGGTGGCGTAGACGGTGGCTAAAATTCCGCGCACCATCGGGATCAGGTGCGGGGTAAATTGTACTCTGACTTCGTGTCCAGCCAAGTCGCTACAAACTTGCTCAATTTCTGGGGTATGGCGGTGCCTTCCGCCGACTCCGTAAGGGCCAAGCGAGTTGTCAGCCTCAGCTAGTAACAAATTGGTTTTTGCTTGCCGTCCGCCGCCAGATGTGCCGGATTTGGCATCGATAATGGCGGTTTCTGACAAGATTAATCCTTGCTTTAAGAGTGGTGAGAGTGCCAGGAGACTCGCGGTGGGATAGCAACCAGCACAACCTATTAGCGAGGCTTCGGCAATGCGATCGCGATATAGTTCCGGTAAGCCATAAGCTGCTGTGGCAGCAATTTCTCGATCTGCGCGATCGCCACCATACCAGGATTGGTATGTTTCCAAGTCAAAAAATCGGTAGTCAGCCGATAAATCCAGCACTTTGCACCCCTTCGCCACCAATGCTGGTGCCATTTGATAGGCAAGACCATTCGGCAAGGAGAGAAAAACGACTTTACAGCGACTGGCAATGGTGTCTAAATCCAGCGGTTCTATGTTTAAGTCAACGCAATGGCCTAGATGCGGGTAGAGGTCGGAAAATGGCTTTCCGGCACTACTCTCCCCACCTAAGTAAACCAGTTCGACTCCCGGATGCTCCTTCAAGAGTCTGACCAGTTGCACACCACCATAGCCCGACGCGCCAACAATTCCAACTGGCACACGTCCTAATTCACCCATGATGCTCTTGTTTCCTAAAAATCTTTAATTTTAAGCGGTCAGTAATCAGCCAAAGTCAAAGCGATCGCACAAAGCTACTTTTGCTGCATTGTAGTATCAAAACTAAGATTTGGTGGTAGAAATTTTAACATAATCGTCCAGCGCAACAATGTTAGTTGCCGGGATTCAAGACTAACTATAGCAACTAATCCTATATTGCTCCGATAATTTAGTAATTTATTCACTTAATAAAAGCACCGCTGCTGCTAAATAGTTTTGGCTTTACTGCGGATTCTAATTAGCTTTATTGATCACCATGCTGATATATCGTAATTCCTACATAAGTTGTGGAATCCTGTCATTCAATTCCTTTTAATAGTTCACTTGGTGACACATTTAAGGCTTTTGCTAAGCGGACAATATTGATTAAGGCAACGTTTCTTTCACCGCGCTCAATTCCGCCAATGTAGGTGCGGTGTAAATCTGTCAGTTCTGCCAAATCTTCCTGAGAAAGCCCTAGTGCTTTTCTCAGTTGTCGGACTTGTTCGCCAAATTTTTCAAGCTCAGGTGCCACTATTAGGAGAAAGGATGATACTTCAACTACCGATTGTGCCACAGACTATAAGTATCAAGGCGAGCGATCGCGCGTTAGCGCATCCCTCTATAATCTAAGTGACTGCCCCTCTTAGTGGTGGCAACAGGCTACTATCAAGAGAGATAGTTTTTTACGGTTTATTGCTGTTAATCTGTGGAATTGCCTCAAAGCCAAGATGCGAAGCATCGCGCTGCTTCAAACCAAACGTTTAAATTTGACTCGATTGATGCTGCCTTAGCAGACCTCAAGGCTGGGCGGATGGTCGTGGTAGTGGATGATGAGAGTCGGGAAAACGAAGGTGATTTGATTTGTGCGGCGCAGTTTGCCACGCCGGACACGATCAATTTCATGGCGGTGTATGCGCGGGGTCTGATTTGTTTGGCGCTGACAGGCGATCGCTTGGATGAACTCGATCTGCCCTTGATGGTTAGCAACAACACCGACAGCAACCAAACCGCCTTCACCATCAGCATCGACGCCTCCCCCAGTATGGGTGTACGCACAGGAATTTCTGCTGAAGATAGGGCGCTGACGATCCAGGTAGCTATTAATCCCGCAACATCCCCACAAGACTTGCGCCGTCCGGGTCACATATTCCCTCTACGGGCGCGGGAAGGTGGCGTTTTGAAACGGGCAGGTCATACAGAAGCCGGGGTTGACTTGCCAAAATTGGCAGGATTATATCCAGCTGGGGTGATCTGCGAAATTCAAAATCCCGATGGTTCGATGGCGCGGTTGCCGGAGTTAATAGAATACTCCAAGATGCACAATCTGAAAATTATCAGTATTGCTGACTTAATTAGTTACCGCCTCAATCACGAAAGATTCGTCTGTCGCGAGACGATTGCTGAATTGCCTACTCAGTTTGGCAATTTCCAAATTTACGCTTACCGTAACACCTTAGATCAATCAGAAACAGTTGCTATTGTTAAGGGCAACCCAGCTGATTTTAATGACAAAAAGGTGATGGTGCGGATGCACTCGGAATGTCTGACTGGTGATGCTTTGGGTTCTCTGCGTTGCGACTGCCGAATGCAACTGCAAGCGGCGCTGAAAATGATTGAAAATGCCGGAGCAGGCGTTGTGGTTTATCTGCGGCAAGAAGGGCGGGGAATTGGTTTAATTAATAAGTTGAAAGCCTATTCTTTGCAAGATATGGGGCTGGATACTGTAGAAGCAAATGAGCGATTGGGATTTCCGGCCGATTTGCGGAATTATGGGGTAGGAGCGCAAATCCTCAACGATTTAGGGATAACCAAAATTTGCTTGATTACTAATAATCCCCGCAAAATTGCTGGGTTGAAAGGCTACGGTTTGGAGGTGGTAGATCGGGTGCCATTGTTGATTGAGGCAAATGATTATAATTCGATCTATCTAGCGACAAAAGCCCAAAAGTTGGGTCATATGCTGTTGCAGACGTATTTAGTTACAGTAGCGCTGCACTGGCAGGATGAACCGCAGGTAACGGAACGCTACGAAAGATTGGATAAACTGCGGCATTTGGCAAGAAGTCATGATTTGTTGTTGCAGGAAGAAACGCGACCTGTAGCGATCGCGCTTTTCGGGAAACCATCGCTAACTGTTCACTTGGGTTTTGACCAACCGCATCTGGCAGCATCCGATTGGTATCAAGACAATGGTCATCCTTATGTGAAAGCGATCGCGCAAATTCTTGATGCTTTATCGCAATGGCAACATTTGGAAGGCCTGGAATTTATGATTTCAACTGGTTTAGACCCCCTGACAGGCTTACAAATACACCTAGATCGGCAAACCTTCCCCATAGGTACTCTACCTTCCTCTGTTTGTGACAACTTAGAAACTCAAAAAATCTACAGTTTTCAGGGATTTTAGATTTTAGATTTTGGATTTTTGTCTTCAATCCAAAATCTAAAATCCAAAATTGGATAAAGCCATGCAATATCAATACACCATAAAAATTTTGGGACTGGCGATTCTACTGAGTGGATTATCCCTCAACCCCCATTCCCTAATCCCCAGCCCCCAGTCCCCAGTATTAGCTCAATTAAGTGCTGAGGAATTATTTAATCGGGGCGAACGAAAATATAACAAAGGTGACTACAGCGATGCTGTCACAGATTTCAATGAAGCACTTCGCCTGGATTCCACCTTGGAAAAAGCTTATTATCGCCGGGGTTTGGCAAAGCGTCAGCTAGGAGATAATTCAGGTGCGATCGCAGACTATACCTCTGTGTTGGGCTTGAATCCTAAAAATACTGATGCTTACTTAAGTCGGGGTGCTGTGTATGCTGAAGAAAAAAATTATCGAGAAGCAATTGAAGATTACACCGCAGCGCTGAAGCTTAATTCAAAGAATGCGATCGCTTACTATAATCGGGGAAATGCGCTGAGTGGGTTAGGCGATTCTAAAGCTGCTTTTGAGGATTTAAGCAAAGCAATTCGGATACAACCTAACTATGCTAACGCCTACGTAAACCGGGGAAATGTTCGCGTTAAATTAGGTGAAACAAAGGAAGCAATTGCCGATTTTACTAAAGCGGCGAGTCTCAATCCGAATTTAGCAGAAGCTTATTACAACCGAGGGATTCTTCGGCGGCGAATGGGAGATATAGAAGAAGCGATCGCAGATTACGACAAAGCAATCCAACTCGATGCAAACAATGCTGCTGCTTACTACAATCGGGCAATTGCACGTCATTTAATTGGTAATTCTCAAGCAGCAATTGATGACTATAGTGAGGCAATATCGATTTCTCCCAAATTTGCCAAAGCTTTCGGAAATCGGGGGTTAATTCGCTACGAAACAGGCGATGCAAGAGGCGCAATTCAGGATTTACAAGCAGCAGCAGAACTTTTTAGCGATCAAGGTATGACTGCTGATTATCAAAAAGCATTGCAATTGCTGCGACAATTACAATAGACCTGTCTTGAAAGCTAAGCCCTGAACTAAAGTACCCTTCGGGAACGCTACGCGAACGGGCTAAAAGCTTAAGTCCGTTGAAACGGACTAAAATGCTTTGTGTATATGAATTTCAAATCTTAAGTCAGTGCCATTCGTGCTGAGGTACTAATAACTTCAAGCATTTATGCCTCCTGATTTGAAATTTCTACCTGGGATAAGACTTGCAAGTAGGCTTTGACAGCGCCAGATAACCCGATTTCCAAAGCATCAGCAATCAGAGCATGACCAATAGAGACTTCTAGGATACCGGGAATAGAGCAAAATTTTCCCAGATTTTGGAGATTGAGATCGTGTCCAGCATTAACCCCTAGACCGAGGGATTGAGCCATTTGAGCAGCGATCGCGTATTCCTGAAAAACAGACTCTACATCGCCATGCCCAAATGCAGCCGCATAGGGTTCAGTGTACAGCTCAATGCGTTGGGTGCCGATGTCTTTAGCGTGTTGAATCTGCACCAAATCTGGATTCAAAAACAAACTGACTCGAATCCCCAGATTTCTTAACTCATCAATAATCGGGATGAGCCGCTGTCCATCTTCAACCAGATCCCAACCGCGATCTGAAGTGAAAGTATCGGCAGCATCAGGCACCAATGTACACTGCGTTGGTTTGACTTGGCGAACCATCTCCATAAACTGCGGTTGGAATGGATTGCCTTCAATATTAAACTCAACCGCGATCGTTTCCGCTAGAGCATACACATCCTCTGGTCGAATGTGACGTTTATCTGGGCGGGGGTGAACTGTAATGCCATTGGCACCAGCTTCGATACAGATTGTCGCAGCTTTGGTGACGCTTGGGAGTTCCAAAGAACGAGAATTTCTGAGCAGAGCAACCTTATTGAGGTTGACGCTAAGATTGGTCATTGCTTGTTACCTTTCGCAAACACGGGTGTAATTTTGTACATAAGCGGGTAGACTGATTCCCGGCTGTAAACGAGAATCGGCAATTGGCGCAGCAGCAGTTAATTGCAGAGGAACAACACCCGCCCACACGGGTAAGCTGTAGTCTGCTTCGTCATCGTTAGGATCGCCAGTCCGCACCTTAGCTGATGCCTCATTCAGGGGTAGGGAGAGTACCAAGGTTCCCTGAATTTCCTGACGACTTGGCGATCGCACCTCTGCCCACCGTCCCGGTATTACGTGTTCGGTAAAGGCGAGGAGTGCTTCCAGTTTTTCTTCAGGGTTTTCCGCAATCATCGCTGTGCCAAAAATTACAACTGAGCGATAATTCATCGAGTGGTGGAAGGCAGACCTCGCCAGTACCAGCCCATCCAGCAAAGTGACTGTAACGCAGACCTCAATCCCGTTGGAGAGCGATCGCAACATCCGGCTAGCAGGCGATCCATGAATATACAGCTTGTCTCCTACCCTCCCATAAGCAGTAGGAATGACAAAAGGCTGACCGTCTACAACAAATCCAACATGGCACACCAACCCTTCATCCAAAATTTGATAGATAACCGGACGTTCGTAACCTGCGCGTTGAGGAAGACGCTTAACGGTGCTGCGTTGCGTAGCGGTAAGTTCCTCACTCATTTCATGTTCTAAAGAACTCATGATTTCCTCCTAGTAGTGTTTAATACCTTTGATGGCTTATAGACCGTTTAGAATGTCTCTTTAATCACATCAAATCTAGCCGCATCCCGTTAGTTTCACTGAAGCCAAGACTAGAGTAAACTGGCTTACCTGATGGAGAGGCGTGTAGGATAACCCTTGTGCAGTTAAGCGATTTCAGATGGTCGATTGCACAAAGCGTGAGTTTTTTGGCAAGTCCCTGTCTGCGGTGAGGCGGTTCAACGTAAACTCCCCAGATGTATCCATAATTGCGAGATTCCGGTTTGAGGATATGCGGGTAAAGACCAGCAAACAGTTGACAACTGGCTGAAGCGATCGCTCTACCATCAACCTCCGCGACAAAAGCTTTGTAGCATCGCTCTTTTCGAGCGCGTTCTATAAACTGGAGCGTAATGTCGAGCCAGTCAGACTCAATAGAGTCAGAAGGAACATGATTATCCAGCCACATTTGATAAAAATGTTCGGCAATTAGGGAATCTTCTTCTGGAAAAGCCTCTCTGATATAGATTTCTCGTTCCATCAGCACGATACGGGTTCACGCTTGTTTCTCTGTTAGAGTAATCTTGAAAGTGGTCTTCTACAAGAGCCACTTTTGCGATCTAATATCAGTCCACTTTGGTCTGATTCTCTCAAGCGGGTAAGTATGGATTTAGCGATCGCCCTCGACAGCAATGCAGTACCCTTACATCGGCAGCTATATGAAGAACTGCGTCAAGCTATTTTGAGCGGACGTTTACCGCCAAAAGAGCGCATTCCTTCAACGCGATCGCTCTCCAAATCTTTAGGAATTTCTCGTACTACCGTTACCCAAAGTTATGAGCAACTGCTCAGCGAAGGCTATATCCAGACCATCGTAGGTTCTGGGACGTTTGTCTGCGATCAACTCCCCGACTTGATGCTGCGAAGTACGCCCGTTGAGTCTCAAGAGAAGATTGCGCGTCCACTTTGCAAGCTGTCCAAGTATGGGATAAACCTATCCCATACGGATGTCTCTTTGATGAGTGAACCCGACACTGCGATTAGCTTTCGCTACGGACGACCTGCTTTTGATAAATTTCCAATGCAACTGTGGCGCAAGCTGCTGTTGAGTCACTGTCGCAAAGGCTCCTCTTGGCTGGACTATGCAACCGATCCCCAAGGACACAGACCTTTGCGAGAAGCGATCGCCCGTTACCTGTCTCGTTCCCGTGCAGTGCAGTGCGACCCCGACTCTGTAATCATGACCAATGGCACCCAGCAAGCGCTGTATATGGTGATGCGCTTGTTGATCGATCCGGGGGATGCGATCGCGATCGAAGACCCAGGCTACCTCAGCGCACGGCGAATCTTTCTCTCACAGGGCGCTAAACTCTTGCCTATCGGTGTAGATGAGTCAGGCTTAGTGGTCAAGGATTTAGCCGATACAACTGAACCGATTAAACTTGTCTACGTAACACCTTCTCACCAGTTTCCCACTGGGGCGATACTATCACTTCCTCGGCGATTAGAGTTACTGTCTTGGGCGCACTCTACGGGGACGATGATTATTGAAGATGATTATGACAGCGAATATCGCTATGGCGATCGCCCGATTCCCGCCTTGCAAGGGTTAGATAAAAGTGACTCAGTGCTTTACATCGGGACTTTCTCGAAGGTGCTGTTTCCCTCGTTGCGGATTGGCTATTTAGTGTTACCCCAGAATTTAGTATCAATCTTTACCCGCGCCAAGTGGTTGAGCGATCGCCAGTTACCGTTGTTAGAGCAGTATATCCTGACGGATTTTATTGAAGAAGGGCATTTAGAACGTCATCTGAGAAGAATGCGATCGCACTATGACCAATGTCGAAGCGTGTTAGTGCAGGCTTTAAAGGCTCACTTTGGGGAACAAGCGACTATTCTAGGCGAAAAGGCTGGAATTCATTTGATGGTGCGACTGTACACCAGCTTTAGCGATGAGGAGATTATTCAGCGTGCTGCGAAAGTGGGTGTCGGGATGATGTCCGCCGAACCTCATTATCTCAAAGCACATCGCCCTGGCGAGTTTATCTTTGGTTACTCTGAACTCACTTTGCTACAAATTGAGGAGGGAATTGGCAGGTTGGCGGAAGTTTTGAAATAGAGCTGAAGCTGAAAGTAAAATTTATTACTCTTGGGTTAAGTCACCAAAGCGATCGCGATATCTCGCCAGTAACTCAGCCATTTCAGATGCTTGCTGTTGTGCTAACTCCCGCTGATTTCGCTCAATTTCAGCCAATTCCTCAGCAGTCTGATACCTCGCACCTTGGGCATCGTACCAGTACAATACCTCGCGCTGTATGCCTCCGACTTGAGCCACAAATCGCCCAATCCCTAAACCAATTTCTGGCATCCAGAATGGTTCTCCGATTTGTAACTGATATTGTCCATTTACTAAACGGTAAACTTCAAAAGGTTGTTCCTGGTCGCGCCGCCAGAAATTCGGATTATAAATTACATAATACAACACGCCTAAATTGGCATAAATTGCCATTTTTGTGTCGTATTCTCCCCCATAGGTGTGAGAGACAATTTCTAAGACAAAAATAGGCGCAATATTATTTTCTTCCCAAAGAACATAGCTGGAGCGAGAACCATTGTTTTTCCTGCGTTCAACTCCCAAACTTAGAAACCCATCTGGCACCACGGGTACTCTCGGATTCACGCCTGTCGTGTGGTAGATGCCCATATCAACACCAAAATACCAGTCAAGACGATTACCCCAAATGAACTCTAGCAAGAATAATAGAAAATTTGGGATAAAATTCTGGTCTTCGTTATCCACTGGTGTATCATCCGAACAAGGAAGTTCAGCGCTTGTTGGTAATCTGGTTTCCGGGTTGTGCTGTACCATAAAGATTAGCTCCACAAGCTATTAAGATAATTATCCAATAAATTTCCCTAAATAAATCAAATCCATTTAAAGAATAATCTCTTTTCTCTTCCTCTGCATTTTTAGTGTCTCGGCGGTTCGTTTAAAAAAGATAGTTTTCATAAATCAAATGAGATTGCCATAATATGAGTTTAGACGTAATTGTTATCGGTAGCGGAATTGGCGGTTTAACCGCAGGGGCGTTACTTGCTCGTTACGGAAAGCGGGTGCTAGTGTGCGAAAGTCACGCGATCGCTGGTGGTGCTGCACACAGTTTCTCGCGGCAGGGATTTCATTTTGACTCTGGCCCCTCATTTTATTGCGGACTCACCCCTGAAAGCGGTCTAAATCCATTACAGCAAGTGTTAGAAGTTCTGGGAGAGTCGTTGCAAGCTGTTCGCTACGATCCTATGGGTCACTATCACTTTCCTGAAAGCACCTTTCCCGTTTACAGCAATGCAGAACGCTATCGGCAAACAGTTGCTGAAATTACGCCTCAAGGTGCAAGCGAATTAGAACAATTTGAAAAACGTTTACTACCTCTTTACGAATCGCTGCGGGGGATTCCTACTATTGCTTTGAGAGCCGATTGGCAGATGATACCAGTAATTTTGAAGCAATATTTACCATCTGTATTAAAACTGCTACCGTATCTAAGAATCGTCCAAGGTTCTGTTGGCGATGTGATGGATCGAGAGGTGCGAGATCCTTGGGTGCGGCGCTTAATTGACTTAGAATGTTTTCTACTTTCTGGACTTAAGGCGCACGGGACAATTGCCCCAGAAGTGGCATTTATGTTGGGGGAACGTTCTCGCGCTGGTGTCGAGTATCCCGTTGGGGGAAGTGGCGCAATTATTAATGCTTTGGTTCGCGGTTTAAAGCGTTGGGGCGGCGAATTGAAATTGAATGCTCATGTTGAGCAAATATTAATCCAATCGGGCAAAGTGACAGGTGTTAAGTTAAAAAATAGTGAAATCATTAACGCGCCTGTGGTAATTTCTAATGCCACAATTTGGGATACTTATACTAAGTTATTGCGCCCCGAAGATTTGCCGCAATCTTATCGTCAGCAATCTTTAGGGATCCCGGCGGTTGATAGTTTTATGCACTTACATTTAGGCATCCGCGCTGAGGGTTTGGAAAATCTGACCGGACATCATGTGGTAGTTCACGATGCGAGTAAAGATATTACTGAACCGGGGAATACTTGCATGATTTCAATCCCTTCGGTATGGGATGCTAATCTTGCACCAGTGGGACATCATGTGGTTCACGCCTACACGTTGGAACCTTATGAGGGATGGCGACGGGATGAGGGGTATGAGGAGAGGAAAAAAGAGCGATCGCAATCTCTATTGGGTGCGTTAGAGAGAGTGATTCCGGATATACGCGATCGCATTGTATTAGAACTTATCGGCACACCGTTAACTCACGCTTACTACTTACGCCGCTATCAGGGAACATATGGCCCTGCAATTGCAGCTGGTAAAGGGACATTTCCAGGCACACAAACGCCAATTTCTGGATTGTATCGGGTGGGGGATAGCACGATGCCAGGAATTGGCGTTCCCGCTGTTGCTGCGTCTGGGATTTTGTGTGCGAATACTTTAGTAACTCCGAAAGAAACGGCGAAGTTATTAAAGTTATAAAATACAAAAACACCTTTTTTTCATGTTTAATTCAACGAAACTTTAAGAAATACAAAGAGCCTTTTTCAGCGCTTCGTGTACTAACATCAGTATGTCTGATGGTAAAATTTCCAACTGCCTCTGAAACACTGATTCATGGACAGTTGCAATCTTATCAGCCCTAATCAAAGATGTTTTTTTCAGACCTACTTGTAAAAACTCCGGATGGTCTTCTTCAATCACAACCCAAGTTTCACGCAAAGCATCGACAGGCATTTTTGAGAAAATACCCAAAATAATCAACTCTTCTCTATGAACTGCTAAAACAAGAGCTGGTCTAACTTTTGTGGCAGTTAGATCGCTAAATGGGAAGCGCACCAACCACACTTGTGCTGGCTTAGGCTTCGTCATTATAGATATCTTCCTCTGGGTCGTTCCACTCCTGAAAACCTGTCTCTGCCAGCTGCATCATCGTAACGGTTTCCACTCTTTTTTCAATATCTGCCATCAGTGCTACAAGTTCCTCCACTGGTAGCTGGAAGATCATGGCTTTAATTTCTTCAACATTTTGATTTGATGTCATAACGATCCTTCTTTGAAAACGGACTTTGTTTTTGTAGAGGCGATCGCACCTTTCCCCAAAATGCGATCGCGTTTTAAGAAATGAACCACTCTAAGCGATCCAGAAATTTGCACAATCACCCGTATAACTGCAACTTTAGTCGTAATTAGTGCGTCTTTGCCATAGGGAGATACACCTACAATATCTTACCTGAAAGGAAAATATATTTTTCAGGAAAAGCTATGGAACAACTCTCAAAGCGGCAAAAAGAGGCTTTAACTATGGCCTTGTTGATGAAGACAACTGCTAACAGAGATCCGCGTTTTGAGCGTCGCCTGAAGCAAATATTGTTACGCGGTTATGTTATTTATAAAAGACGCGATCGCTTAGAAGCAAACACTTTTTATCAATATCAATGCAACTTAAAGCGACGATTAAAAGAGTGTCTGGAATTCCAGGACGATAATAGCGAAGTTCCTTATTATTCGTTCCTATTATTAAAGGATCAGTTTCTAGTCCCTAGTCATATAGACTACGAGTTAACCGTAGGCGCGAGTCAAGTTAATCAAAAATATTTTTCTCTTGATAATCAACACAAATTTTCTTTATTTCGATATCATATCGCGTGGGTAAGGTTGTGTTTAGCAGTATGCACAACAAATCCTCTAATTGTCAGATTAAAGAAAAAACTTGGCTGTATTAGCTTAATTCCGATTAAAGTAAGGAAAGAGCCTGTGAAAGTCCGAAATATTCGGATTCATTATCACGATTTATACCATCTTGAGGTTGCTCAACTAGAAAGAATCCAGATGGGAAGATACATGGTAAGCGGCATTCACGGAATAAAAGCGCCAGTATTTCATGATGCTCCGATTTTACAAGAGTATGACGGATTTCTAGATGAAGCTAGAATTGCGATTCACGAGTGGTTAACTCGACCTACAGCTTTTAGTAAAATTAAGGCAATTTGCTGGATGACTTTGCTAATATTACACGGCATCAATCCTTTTGCAGTTGTCATGCGTCATCTAAAGAGTATGAAGAAAAAGCAGCAAGAATTATGGTGCTGATTCGATGTTATAAACAAACCGCGAAGCGGGGAAGGAAGAAGGGAAACAAGGGTTTTGTTATGGGGTGCGATCGCACCCCACGTTATTTTCTTTCATCGTCTGTTGATTCAGCTAGAATTTCCTGCAATACGGGTGATAGTTGATTATTCAAACGTCCTGCACGGATAAGTTCGGCGTAGGTGTCGGCTTCAATATCTAAGAGTTTTTCTCGCAGTTGTTCCATATTAAGCGATCGCAACTCAGGATATTGATTTTGCAGCTTCTCAATTTCCTCCTCAATACCCTTGAGTTGTCCTTGAACCAGATTTAACTCGTAACGATAAAACTCCGGATCGATTTCTGATTCTTTGCCAGCTTCCAATAAATAATTCAACACTCGATTTAAGGCGATGCGACGGGCAATTGCCTCTGAATATCGCTGGCGTAGCGGCTGATCTCCAACCAACCCTAATCTTTCCAAAAACCACTGAGTTGTCAAACCTTGAACTAACAAAGTAAACAACACAACGCCAAACACCATATCAATAATTTCGTCTCTTCCTGGTAAGATAATGGGTACACTTACCGCTAAGGCAATTGAAACTGAGCCTCTTAAACCACCCCACCAAAGTATTGTTTGATCTCGCCAACCTATTTGTGATTTAACTAGCCAATTGCTCAAGGCACTGAGTCCATAGATAGCAACAGCTCTGGTTAGCAGCACTGCCCCAATTGTTACTGCAATTAGACCAAAATTCTCCACTAGACGCGAGTAGCGGATTTGATCACCAATCAAAAGAAAAACGATGGAATTTACAAAAAATGCTAAAAATTCCCAAAACTCAGATACCAGTAACCGGGTGCGCGGGTTCATACCAATGCGGGAGCCAAAGTTACCCAAAATTACGCCAACTGTGACAACCCCAATTACACCAGAACCACCCAATTCTTCTGTTATCAAATAAGTGCCGTAAGCGGAAACAAGAGTGAGTGATTGTTCTACTAATGGCAAGTCAAAACGTTGCGTAAGGTAGGAAATTCCAAAACCAACTAAGCTGCCAATTCCAATCCCAACACCAACAAATACTAAAAAACTAGCAACTGTAGTGTCTATTGCAAACTCATTGGTTCCCAGAGGGATTCCCACTAGCAACGTAAACGCCACCACCGCCACGCCATCATTAAATAAACTCTCTCCCTCCATCAACATTGTTAAGCGTTTGCCAGCACCCAGTTCCCGAAACAAAGCTACTACGGAAACGGGATCAGTAGCAGATAAACAAGCACCGACAAGGAGGGCAGTTGTAAGAGGAAGTCCAGTCAGCCAATTGAGGGGAAATGCAATTCCGATAACCGAAATGATGACACCGACGATGGCAAACAAAGTGACTGGAAATAAATCATCCTTCAAGTCTCGCCAGCGGATATTCCAGGCAGCTTCAAACAGCAGAGGAGGCAAAAAAATCTCTAGAATCAATTGTGGCGACAGGTTCACCAGCCGTACATCTACAAACGCTAGGAATAACCCGACAATCACCAGCAGCAATGTGTAGGGAATTTGGCGTAACCAACTGAAAATCCGCGAGAGTGTCGCCACAGTCAACGAAACAGACAACACCAGCAGAAATTGTTCCAGACTTTGCTTAATGGAAGCTTCGTCTAGGGTAGTTTCTATCACCATAGGAAACTCCAAATTCGTAATTAGCAGCTAAAACACTGTAGCTTTTAATTTACCCTTCAATCTAGAGGTTGTATAGGATACTCTGTTGAATTTCCAACATCGTATCATTAAAGATATGTACTTTTTCGTAGACACAATTTATTGCATCTATCTTAAGGAAGAAAAGACGTTATGTCAGACATTAAACAATTAATTGCAGATATCCAGCAGGAAGCGCAACGGGAAACATTTCCCGTCGATGAACCAGTTTATCAGGCAGCGAATTTGGAGCCTACGCAGCCAATTCTCTATGCAGGCAATCTGGAGAGCCATCTGTGCTTTTTTGCCCGCGATTTGGGAAAAGATGAAGTGCGGGCAGGTCAACCGCTTTATGGTGCTGCTGGTGGCTTTGTGCGTCGAGGTTTGTACCGTGCGATCGCAGCCACCGAACCCAATAAGGATACTGATTTACAAGTTGTCCTAGATCGGGTTTTACTTACGAATACGGTGCCTTACAAACCACCGGGTAACAAAGCATACACTGAGGCTGTGAAAAAACGATTTCGCCCGTTTTT
This sequence comes from Trichocoleus sp. FACHB-90, assembly GCF_014695505.1. Lineage (NCBI taxonomy): Bacteria > Bacillati > Cyanobacteriota > Cyanophyceae > Leptolyngbyales > Trichocoleusaceae > Trichocoleus > Trichocoleus sp. FACHB-90. The sequence goes on along the minus strand of NZ_JACJOK010000087.1, from coordinate 76,833 downwards.
AGAGCGATTTTTGGTATTGCATTGGCAAGGAGATAAAATTATTACGCTGGGGAATGAAGCGTTTAACTGGTTTGCCCCTTATGCTGCTAAGGGTGAATTGAAGCAGTTTTTTGCAAGAAGCGATCGCTACTCTACCAGCATTCAAGTTACGCTTCAGGCGAAGGACACTGAAGGTAACTTACATCAACGTCCCGTGACGCTATTGCCATTGCCTCATCCTTCCCCACTCAATCAAAAATACTACGCCCAATTTCCCCAATTACTTCAAGATCGACTTGCTGAAATATTGCCGTAAGTGATCCCCTTCAGCAATTTGTGTGATTTCTGTCAATTCTTGATTAGGTTTCTTTTGGTATCATACTTATTGTACTAACACAAGTTACTTTTGGTTGATTTTATGCTTATTTTGTAGCTTTATTACCGGAAATTTGTCAGGCAAACAGCCACTGATATTATCTAAAACCCCATTATTTGCCTGAATTTATGGTTGTAAATCAGCAACTTAATCAACCTATAAAATTGGCAATGCTAACTCAATTATGGCAATGTCATAATGTGAAATCGCGCTGATATTGTAATTTTAGGGTAAGCCTGATTATTGACAGCATAACTTTAGAATTCAGCCTATTTGCTTATTACAGCTATGAAGTTGTGCGTAACTTGATTCTGGATAATTTAAAGCAAAATGATCTTCTGAAAGTACAGCAAGAGGTTGATGAAATCGACGGATGGTTAGCAACTCGGCTGGCTGAAATAGAAACAATTGCTAACACTCCAATAATTCGGACTATGGTTTGGTCTGTGACAGGTTCTTACTTAAAATTAGAAGTTAAGTGGCTGAAGGAATACACGCATATATCGCTGGTTAGCCCTGAACCTTGCCCAGCAGGTTCGTTTGAAATAACTGCTAGAAGAAGCTAAAAAATAGAGCAATTAGACGTAAAATATGATCCATTTATCCAGCCGATTGTGCATTTAACTAAGAGCTTTTATGCAGAAAGAAATAAAATATTTAATCAATATATAGATTAACAGGAGTGCAATAATCGCATATGCAAAAATCTGATGTTATTTTAGTAGTTGATGATACTCCTACTAATCTACAATTAATATCTGAGGCGTTAACTGATGTAGGCTTTGAAGTTGCTACAGCTATAAATGGCGAAATGGCACTGAAGCAGATTCAATATAGCTTGCCAGATTTGATTCTATTAGATGTGATGATGCCAGGAATAAACGGCTTTGAAACCTGTAAGCGCTTGAAAGAAAATGCCGCCACCTGCGATATTCCAGTTATTTTTATGACTGCCCTTTCCGATACAGATAGTAAGGTAAAAGGTCTAAGTTTGGGGGCAGTGGATTACATCACCAAACCCTTTCAAGAGGAGGAATTATTAGCTAGGGTCAAAACTCATTTAGAATTGCGAAATTTGACAAAAAATTTAGAACAAAAAGTTGTAGAACGAACAGCGGAACTTTCCCTGGCATTAGAAGACTTACAAGAGTCTCAAATCAAACTCGTCCAGCGAGAAAAAATGTCTGCCCTTGGTCAGTTAGTAGCAGGAATTGCCCACGAAATCAATAATCCTGTGGGATTTATTTCCGCTAATTTAGAGCATACTGAAGAATACTTTAAAGCTTTAGTTCATCATTTACAACTTTATCAGCAAGAGTTTTCTCAGCCAGGAGTAAAAATTTTAGAGGATGCGGAAGATATTGACTTAGAGTATCTGTTGACAGACTTACCGAAAATCATCGGTTCTATGCAACAGGGAACGGAACGCATTCGCCATATTAGCAACTCTATCAGAATTTTCTCTAGAACAGATAGCGATCGCAAAGTTTTTTTTAATATTCATGAGGGGATAGATAGCACCATTTTGATTTTGCAACATCGGTTGAAAGCTAATGAAAAGCGTCCCGATATTGTGATGATTAAAGAATATGGCTGTTTGCCCAATATAGAGTGTTATCCCGGACAGATAAACCAAGTGTTTATGAATCTGCTGGCAAATGCGATTGATGCCATAGAAGAAGCCAATCAAGAACGTTCTTTTGAGGAAATTAAAGCATATCCTAATCAAATCGCGATCCACACAAACCTAACTGAAGATGGTAGTGGTGTGGTAATTAAGATTATAGATAATGGAGCAGGAATGTCAGAGGATACGAAGAAAAAAGTTTTTGACCAGTTCTTTACAACTAAAGCCGTGGGGAAAGGAACGGGATTAGGATTATCGATTGTCCGCCAAATTGTGGTAGACAAGCATGGGGGAACCCTGGAGGTAAAATCAATATCAGGACAAGGTTCAGAGTTTGCGATCGCGCTTCCAGTTAAGGATGAGATTATTGATTGATAGCAACTCAATTGTGTGGCGTTTAGAACTATCTATTAATCGGCGTTAACGTAGCGGTTTGTCTTGATAACTTTGCCTTCTTTATCAAAAGCTATTTCAAAATTAATCCAAGCAAAATCACCCACGAAAGCTGCTCCATCATTGCCATAATACCAGCAATTATATTTTTTATTCGGTCTAAAAATATAACAATTTGTAGAAGTGCTAGATGTGGGTGGCGGCAATATTTTCAAAACCTCATCTTTGAGCATTCCTATTTTTATACTGGCAAATTTTGCTTCTGTAAATCCGGGAGGCACTATTGTGTCAATTAAAGGATTAAGTGAAAAATAACTTTCTGTAAAACAGGTTAACCATATAACAGGTGTTAAACCTACAAATAACAAAGCAATTCCATTTAGAACTTTCATGGTTTTCCTCACTTCCTAGTTGGAAACTGAAACCTATGGTTTCTTAAATCGCCTTGACTGATTACTGTTAAATTAAGTTCCTTACTCTCAACTTACGCCGAGTAACACTTCAAAATTACTACGTTTGTAGTTTGAGTTGAAATACCTCACTCAATTTTTCGCGCTGGGTTGCCTTCTGCAAGGCAGCCTAGCCAATTCTGATAATTTAATACTTAATTGGCAGGTTCCCATAAACACTGAAATTCATTAAATATTTCCCTTAAAAACGGAAATAAAACGTTCATCTATCTGTGGTTAGATAGCTTGCGATCGCGCCCAATAAAATAATCTTTCAATCAACATTTTCTGCTTGCAACAACCAGAAACCGCTATAAGTCATCCCCGAATCATCAGGTTGCACCAGCAAAAAATGCAATCCTCGGCTTTGTTGTTTGCGCCTTTCAAACATTTGGGCAGAGTCGGCAACTTCTTTATCTTCAAAAGTAGCAACAACCCAACGGTCAATCAATCCAGCTTCTAATATCAAACCATCAGGCGCACCAGCGATGTAGTTGAGAGAAACAGGACGGGCATCTTGTAACCAACGCGCCAAACGCATTGATTGACGACCACCATAAATCGCCACGCCCGGAACTGGAACTGTTGACGCTAAACCCAAATTGATAGGTAAGAGAAATTCTGGCATCTCCAGAACTGGAATCGGACGTTCTGCAAAAGCTTCCTCTAAATTTCCCGCAGGAAGCGTAGCAAATCGCCATTGCTCCCCCCAAAGGTTTTCTGGCAATGGCAACGGCGGCGGTTTGTCGAGAGGCGAGAGAGATTGTTGCGCCTCCTGCAACAATTTTTTTAAAGCATAGGTGCGTCGAGTCGGTTCCACCTTAACACCCAACTTTCGCCCCGCCGCCTCAAGTAAACTCAACGACTGGGGACGAAAAACTTGGATAACTTCCGGCAGCTTACCATTAGCAGCTTGTTGCAACTGGTCAGCTAACCAGCTGGCATTCGCTTCCGACTGGGGACACAGCGCCTCATAGGTAAAGCTGCGGCTAGAGTCACAAATCAACAACTCCCACAACACCTGCCCTTTTTCATCCTTGCGAGGACACCGATAAAAATCAGCTTGCCAAACCCGACCCATCTTAATACCTCTTCCTTCGCGCCCTATAGCGTCTTTGCGGTTCAAAAAAAAAAGTAGAGTGGACACAGCCCACCCTACTAATAGCTCAAAACTCAGTTAATTCAAACCTCAAGACGTGAAGTGTGGAATTAAAACTAGGCTGAGACTGGAAAAACTATGCTATAACACTCGCCAGAATTGGTTCAACACCCACTGAAGTTCCCGGCGCGTACACTTGAGTAACGTAGTCCGCAATCATTCGGTCAGTGTTGAACAGCGGCGAATTTGTCTTAATCGACGCTTTCATCATCCCAATCCAACGATGGGGAACTCCATTCTCATCTTGGTCATAGTACAAAGGAACAATTTCCTCTTCCAGTAACCGATAGAGAGATTCAGAATCAATCCGGTCTTGCAACTCTTGGTCGCTGGTGTGGGCATCTTCACCAATTGCCCAACCGTTGGTGCCTTTTCCATTAGCATCAGCTTGATAGCCTTCGCACCACCAACCGTCGAGGACACTGCAATTGATACCGCCGTTGAAGCAGACTTTCTGCCCACTCGTACCGGAGGCTTCCAGAGGGCGACGCGGGTTATTTAGCCAAACATCGACACCTTGCACCAGTTTTTGCCCTGTGTAGATGTCGTAGTCTTCAACTAAGGCAACTCGGTTGAGAATATCTGGGTGCTTACACCATTCCATCAACCGCTGGATAATCCGCTTGCCTTCTTCGTCGGCGGGGTGCGCTTTCCCTGCAAAGACGATTTGCACAGGTTTTTCGGAATTGCCAAAAATCCTCAAGGCGCGTTCTGCATCCCGCATTAGCAAGTCACCCCGCTTGTATGGGCTGAAGCGTCGGGCAAATCCGATAGTTAGCACGTTGGGGTCTAGCAGCTTGTCAACGGCATCAATGCGGAATTGTTCTTCACCGCGATTTTGCCTTGACATTTTCACCTTAGCGCGGGTGTGGGCAATCAGGCGCTCTTTGAGAACTTGGTGCCGCCACCAGATTTCTTCATCGGGAATTTCGTCTACTTTTTCCCACGTTTTGGGATCAACCATGCGGGTTGACCAATCTTCACCCAGGTACTGGGAATACAAATCGCTAATTAGGGGTGCTGTCCAAGTACGCGCATGGACACCATTGGTGATGTGAGCAATTGGTACTTTGTCTTCTTTGCGGTCTGGGTAGAGAATATTCCACATCTTGCGGGAGACTTCCCCGTGGAGTTCGCTAACGCCGTTAGCAGTGCGACACATCCGTAAGGCTAAGACGGTCATGCCAAAGGGTTCCCAAGGATCGCCTAGTCGTCTTGCACCGAGTGCCAGGAATTGTTCGCGAGACAAGCCTAGTGTCGGCCAGTAGTGGGCGAAGTAAGAATCCATCAGGTCTGAGGAGAAGACATCGTGACCTGCGGGAACGGGGGTGTGAGTGGTGAAGACACAAGCTTCCCGCACGTCAGCTTCGATATCATAGAAAGACTTGCCGCTACGCTGAATTTCTTGCCGCGCTATCTCCAAGGTGCAGAATGCCGCGTGACCTTCGTTCAGGTGATACACGGAAGGAGTGATGCCCAATGCCTCCAGCGCCCGGACACCGCCAATTCCCAGCATTACTTCTTGGGCGATGCGCGTTTCTTGGTTGCCACCGTACAAGTGTCCCGTTAACCAGCGGTCTATCGGGTCGTTGTCATGGCGATCGCTATCGAGTAGGTAAAGTTTAACTCGCCCGACTCGCGCTAACCAAATTTGTGCTTTGACTATGCGTTGCCGGATTTCCATCTCAATTGTGATGGGTTCCCCTTGCTGATTTTTCATCAACTCTAGGGGCATCTGGTCAAAGTGATTGTCAACATAGTAGTCTTCTTGCCAACCGCCCCGATTTAACCGTTGCCGGAAGTAGCCTTGGCGGTACATTAAGCCGATGCCTACCATTGGCACGCCTAAATCTGAGGCAGATTTGAGGTGGTCGCCTGCTAAGATTCCTAAGCCGCCGGAGTAGATGGGTAAGGATTCGTGGATGCCAAATTCGGCGCAGAAATAGGCTACTGGTCGTTCTGGGGAGATTTGCGGGGCGACGCGACTAGCCCAAGGCGATTTTTCTGCCAGGTAGCGGTCGAGTTGATCGGCTAGTGCTTTCACCCGCTTGATATATGCTGGTTCTTTCGCTAGTTGAGTGAGTCGCACGTAGGAGGCAGATTCCAGAATGGCAACGGGGTTGTGTCCGCAGCGCTGCCATTCGTCGGGGTTGATATTCTGGAATAGGGATGTGCGATCGCAACTCCAACTCCACCAGTAGTTGTATGCCAAATCTGCTAGTCGTTTCAGTGGGAATGGTAGCTTTGCTCGCAGCGTCTCAATTGTTGTCATAAATTCGATTTAATTCACGGTAGCAGGCTTATTCTTCACGAGAAACGAGAGTGAAGATAGGTTTCAGATTAGGCCAATCCCGATCTCGTTATTTCTCGTTCGGCTCACACTCATATACTGAATCGGGATAGGAGTATTCACGGTTGAGAATATAACCGTATCAGGAATGAGTTATAGCTTGCCAAATTTACCAGGACAAAAAGTTATTTTTTACACTGTTTATTGTTTTTTAAGGCAAATTTAAGATACTTCACATAAAATTAATCCGATTTTTCAGCAATTTTGTCCTTGCTCATGGAAGGGAGAACGAGGAATCATGAACCTCAACGCCGCGTTGCTGGGATCTGCGCTTAGGATACCAAGGGAGGAAACAACGGAAAGAGAAGTAGTTCTACATATAGTCCTGGGGCATTTGCAGTTAAATTGGTATTAGGGATAAAACCCTTACCTTTTTCCCAATTACCCTTTACCGCTGACTATGAACCCTGCCCTGACTCAATTTGGCGATCAGATGTCTCGTTTAACTGGTGTTCGCGCCATTATGAAGGACATTATTGAAACTTTGCAAGCAGGTAGTGGGCAGGAATTTATCAATTTAAGCGCTGGAAATCCGGTGATTTTGCCGGAAGTTGAGCAATTGTGGCGGGACTATACCACAGAATTGCTGTCCAGTTCAGATTACGGCGAGGTAGTTTGTCGTTACGGCTCAAGTCAAGGATATCAGCCTTTGATTGACGCGGTGGTTAACGATTTTAATCGTCGCTATGGATTGAAGTTGACTGCTCGGAATGTATTAATTACTCCAGGCAGCCAAACTCTGTATTTCTTTGCTGCTAATGCCTTTGGGGGTTACACTACCAGCGGCGAACTCAAGCAAATTATTCTCCCGCTGAGTCCAGATTATACGGGTTACGGTGGGATTACTTTGGTGCCAGAGGCGTTATTTGCCTATAAGCCTGCTTTGGATATTGATGCCCCTGCTCACAGATTCAAGTATCGCCCGGACTTTAGCCAACTGACCATTACTGAGAATACTGGTTGCGTTTTATTCTCTCGTCCCTGCAATCCTACGGGCAACGTGCTGACAGATGATGAGGTTCGCAAAATTGCGGCTTTGGCTGCGCCTTACAATGTACCTGTGTTGATAGATTCTGCGTATGCACCACCTTTCCCGGCATTAAATTTTACAGAGATGACCCCGTTGTTTGGCGATAATATCCTGCACTGCATGAGCTTATCGAAGGCGGGTTTACCGGGAGAGCGGATTGGGATTGCGATTGGGGATGAGCGGATGATTCAAGTGCTGGAGTGTTTCCAGACGAATATGTGTATCCATTCGTCTCGGTATGGACAAGCGATCGCGGCCCGTGCCATTGAAAGCGGTACTCTTGCAGATATCGCTACAAATGTGATTCGCCCATACTATCAGAAAAAATTTGATGTAGTAGAAAACACTTTAGACAGTTCAATGCCCAAGGATTTACCTTGGTTTTTGCATCGCGGCGAAGGAGCAATCTTTGCTTGGTTGTGGTTGGAAGATTTACCAATTACTGACTGGGAATTCTATCAGCAACTCAAACAGGTAGGTGTAATTGTTGTACCCGGTAGTTCCTTCTTCCCTGGTTTGCGAGAAGAATGGGCGCACAAGCAACAGTGTATCCGCATCAGTCTCACGGCTACAGATCCGGAAATTGAAACTGGAATGCAGCGTTTGGCTAAGGTGGTAGAACAGGTTTATCAGAAGGCAGCCCTAAGTTCAAAATAATTGTATAGCAATCCTAAATGATTCGTGAACCTCTGTAGGGACACGGCAGTGCCGTGTCCTACAGGGCGAATAGTCATTCACAACTTAAATAGGATTGCTATAGCGAGTTTCTACTTTTAGCTTGGTGTATTTCTACTATCCGTAGTTTCGACTATTTCTTCATCAAAATTTCATAAATATGCCAAAAAAGGACGGCTAATTTAAAGATTAGGTAAAACTAGCTCTTGAGAAAAAACCGTACTGGGAACTTCTGCGTACTCTAGAGCAGGACGGTTGGAAAGCTACGTAGATTTACGCTGCTTTGCAGGGTTGTCTAAATTTCGCTCTCCAGCTTTGAGAAATTATCAGGAGATATTCCCATGAAGTTTAATAAGTTTGGTACAGTCCTCAGTGCGATCGCAGCAGCAACAGTGTTAAATTTGCTTGATGTTGCCACAGCTGAGGCAGCAACCCTCCAGCTAATCGGTTTAAACGACAGTAACACCCTTGTTTTCTTCAATAACAACTTTTCTCAGGTCAAGAAAACTGTTGGTGTCACTGGAGTTGATGGCACCCTACTAGGCATTGACCTTCGTCCAGCTGACCGTCAGCTCTACGGTATCTCCAGCACTAACAAAATCTACACCATTGACTCCTCCACAGGTGCCGCAACTTTTGTCAGTACACTCTCCCTTCCCTTCAGTGGAGGAATCGAATCAGGAGTGGACTTCAACCCAGTAGTAGACCGCCTACGGCTTGTGGCTAGCAATGACCAAAACTTCCGCCTCAACGTGGATACAGGTGCTGTTGCAGATTTTGATCTCCTCACTCCAGGTACTCAACCAGATAGAAACTTAGCCTATGCAGCTGGAGATGCCAACCAAGGAGCTAACCCTAGTATCACAGCTGCGGCTTACACTAATTCCTTCGCGGGAGCGCCCTCCCCAGCTCGGACAACTCAGCTGTTTGGGATTGATGCTGATCTTGACACCTTAGTTTTGCAGAGTCCTCCCAATAACGGAACCTTAACTACAATCGGTTCCTTGGGCATTGACTTTGGTTCCACCGGAGGCTTTGACATTTTCTCTCCTGCTAGTGGAGCGAATACTGCCTATGCAGCTTCCGGTTCCAATATCTACAACATCAATTTGACTACTGGTGCTGCTACAACTTTGGGGACGTTCAGTAGTGCTGATTCCGGCAATATTGTCGGTCTTGCTGCTACCCAAGTTCCTGAACCTGCTGTTACTAGCTCTTTAATTGGGTTCGGTCTTCTTGGCTTATTCCGTCGCCGCCGCAGCGTCAAGTCGCTTAGTTAGTATAGGTTGGGAGAATTAGGAGTTATTAGTTTTAAATTAATAACTCCTAATTTTTTTAAAAGTATCAAGAGAGAAATGTTATAATATCAATTGATGTTAGATAAAATTGTTACCAAAACAAACTTCAAAATTATAATATTTTAATAGCTAAGAAGTAGAGAACGTTGGAATTGACAAGCAGCTCACCTAAAGAAAATTTCTCACCCGATGACTGGCTAGAAGTCGGTACAATTGTTGCAGCACAAGGGTTGAAGGGCGAGTTACGAGTTTATCCTGACTCGGACTTTCCGGAACGCTTTGAGGAACCCGGAGTGCGTTGGCTGTTGCGGCCGGGGGAAACGGAACTGCAACCAGTGGAATTAGTGACAGGACGGTATATTCCCGGTAAAAAGATATACGTCGTGCAACTGACGGGCGTAGATGATCGAAACCAAGCCGAGGCGTTGCAAGGTTGTAAGTTACTGGTGAGGGCAAGCGATCGCCCAACCCTGGAAGAAGACGAATTTCATATTATGGACTTGATTGGTTTGGAAGTGATCGACCAACCCACCGGAGAAAATCTTGGTGTTGTGGTGAATGCGATCGCTGCTGGTAACACTCTACTAGAAGTGAAGCGGCACGAGTCAGCAGTTCCCTCAGTTGAGGAAACGGATAAACCCAGCAAAGGGGAAATCACCAGAACCAGTAAAATCAAAAAAATCCGTCCCAAGCCGCCACAGCCAATCAACCTCTTGATCCCGTTTGTGAAAGAGATTGTGCCAGTGGTAGACTTGCAAGCTGGACGAATTGAGATTACGCCGCCTCCAGGATTGCTGGACGTTTAGGTGCCTAATCGATTAACTTCTTCCCAATGGGAAGAAGTTAATTATGTTTAGATGTCACAGTGCGATCGCATTCCCAAAATGAAAAATGTCGCTCCAGAGAACGACATCGCTACGTTGTTCAATAATGTTGAATCATTGAATCAATTGTCAAACAGTGGTACAAAGTTACCAAAGCGCTCTTACAGGAGCTGTATTTTGGGTAGCATCTGGTGTAGTATCCACAGGCTCAGTTATTGTAGGTTCGGTCTGAGTGTTGGTGGGTCTGGGAACTGGTGTAGTTTCAATTGTCCGGCGCTGCTGAATCTCTTGTTCCCGACGGATTCTATTGGTGCGGGTAGAATCTGTAGTTCCCTCTTGCTCGGTTTGCATTTGATCCATCTGCTGTCCGGCTGGATTCGTCTGCATTCGATCCATCTGCTGCCCAGCTGGAGTCATCGGCGTTTGGTTCATCTGCTGCCCAGCTGGAGTCATTGGCGTTTGGTTCATTTGCTGTCCAGCTGGAGTCATCGGCGTTTGGCCTGGAGACTGTGTTGAGGCTGGTGATTGCGCGATCGCTGGAAATACTGATACTCCGGAGAGCAACAGTGTTAACATCGTACCTGTCATTACTTTCGTTTTTTGAAGACGCATTCCACTCTCTCCTCGAAAATTTTTTAGTAACAAAGCCAACTATCGGTACAAATCCTATTCGACAATGAATTGATTCATGGCAAGTTAATCTCCCAAATACTAGCCATCTTTGTTTTAATGGAAATCTACCTGAATGTATAGGTCATTAGTAGTACAAATATTAATCGCTTAGTTTTAAAAAAACTGACCGCCGGGATAAATTAGGGATAAAATTAAATTTGTCTGCTTTTGTTTGATTTATTGGCTCTGAAACAAGATTTGATAGTAGTCGTAGAGTAGAGGCAAGAAATGGCAGCAATTATTAGAGGCAAATCGCTACTTCAAAGTTTTAAACTTTTCTATTTAAGTGTAACAATTGTAGCGCTGTCACTGGGACAACAGGTTTCTGCCCAAGTGACAACAAAAGAAGGTGCAGCAACTACTAACGAGGGAAATCCTCTTCTGGAATTGTCACCTGTTACAGAACCAAAATTGCCTCCTTTGGGTTCACCATCTCTATATCTTCCTATTGAGGAAGCGTCCCCTACAAGTACCCTGACCGATACTCAGTTGGTGATCAAATTAAGCGATCGCAAGGTCTATGTGTATCGAGATAAGCAGGTGAAAGGAAGTTATCCAATTGCTGTTGGTAAAGCAGGTTGGGAAACACCTACAGGCACCTTTAAAGTTATAGCAATGCAACGCAATCCATATTGGGAACACCCCTGGTCTGGGAAAGTCATCCCTCCTGGGGCAGATAATCCGTTGGGAGCTAGATGGATAGGTTTTTGGACTGACGGAAAAAACTTTATTGGATTTCATGGAACGCCTCAAGAACAGCTAGTCGGACAAGCAGTTTCTCACGGATGTATCCGAATGCGAAATAAAGATATTTTAGCTTTGTATGCACAGGTAGCTATTGGCACACCTGTAGTAGTAGAGCGTTAATTGGCGACTGGGGACGGAGGATTTCTTCGTTCCCTGTATCGCAGAAGGGAACTAGGAAATATGTTCAGTGGCAAGTTTTTAGAATAGCGCGATCGCGTCCAGCTGCTTTTGCCTCATAAAGCGCTAGATCGGCGGTATGAATCAGTTCAACCGGGGAATCAGGAAGAGGAACCACAACGGCGACCCCTAAACTCAAAGTAATATATGGGCTTATTGGGGATTTAGCATGAAAAATCTGCAATTCTCGGATGCGATCGCGTATTTCTTGTGCTACTTTTAGCGCTCCTTGGGTCTTAGTGTAAGGCAAAATCACCACAAATTCTTCGCCTCCATATCGAGCCACTAAATCCGCAGGACGCTTCAGTGTCTGACTAATAGTAGCGGCGACCAATTGCAAACAGCTATCTCCCGCTTGATGACCATAATTATCATTATAAAGTTTAAAAAAGTCGATATCGCACATAATCAAAGCTAGCGGTGCTTTTTCCCGTGCCAACCGCCGCCACTCTCGCTCAAGATATTCGTCAAAGCGACGACGATTTGCCACCTGAGTTAAGCCATCTAAGCAAGCTAAACGCTGTAACTCATAGTTGGCTTCCTCTAGCTGTTGATATAGTTGTGCTTGCTGGATAGCGATCGCTATCTGAGTCGTCAGCTGTTGTAGCAAATTAACTTCAAACGGTTGCCAAATCCGTACTGAACTACATTGATGAGCAATCACCAATCCCCAAAGAGAAACGCTATTAACTTGTGGTTTTTCAGTAACCAAAGCCGATATATTGGCATCTTTACTAGGGATTTGTGACTGGTGATTAGGTATAGAAAATTGTTGAACCCCGAAATTTCGCCTCTCTATCCTAGTCCCTACTTCACAGTTTCTAATTCCTTCATTAGAACTTGAGCCAACCGATTCCAGAACCAGAGGCGATATTAGTTCAGCCTTTACCTCTAAACGTTGCAAAAATGCCACCAGGCAAGGTTCTACCTCATTCTCCAGGTTGTCGATTACGCGAACCTGACCGTTTTTATAACGTTCGTAGCAGCTTTGTGGAAAAACGTCCTCATCAAAAGTTTGTCCTAGAAGACTAGGCAACTCAGGAACCACTGCTTCTGCGATCGCATTCCCCCTGTTTCCACAGCAAATGCGGTAAATGAAAACGCGATCGCATTCCAGTAATTGCCGCACCTCTGTAACTGCGGTGTTAAGAATCTCCTCCAAATTCAACGATTGGCGAATTCGTTGGGTAATAGCTGCTACCAGTCGTTCTCGCTGTGTCTGCTGGCGCAGTGCTGCCTCTGCTCGCACGCGATCTGTGATATCCAGAGCTAGGGAGGCAAAGCCCATCACTTCTCCATTGGGAGCCACTAAAGACGTGTTGTACCAATCACAAATAATAGCTCTACCATCTTTGGTTATATTCTCGTTAGTGCTGCGATTACCACCCTTACCTGTTAGCAACTTATAACAAATTTTATTGACGTGTTCTCTAGCATTTTCAGGCACAATCATTTCGCCTGTACTACCGATAATTTCACTTTTTTTATAGCCAAAAATTGCTTCTGCGGACGGGTTCCATTCCACAATTTCATAATTAATATTCCATTCAATTACAGCTAACGGAGTTTGCTGTACGTGGAGAGAAAGTTTCTGTTCTGATTTCTTTAGTGCTTCTTCCGCAGCAATGCGATCGCTAATATCGCGAGTAACACATAATAGGGATTCTACACAACCATCTGCCGAAAATTCTGGTACTATTCTAGATTGATAATGTGCTAAGCCATCGGGTGTTAAAAATTCAAACTCTATCTTACCTTCGCAGCCTGTTTCCCAGACGTCCCGCATCGCTTTTTCCCAGAAAGATACTATTTCATCAGGCATACCCAACTCTCGATTAGTTTTCCCAATGAATGCCTGGGGAGAAAGTCCAGAAGCCTTCCTAGCTGCTGGGTTTACGTAGAGATGACGCAGTTGTTTATCAAACCGGGTAATAATATCAGGCGCGTTTTCAGCTAACGCTCTAAATTCTTGTTCGCGTCGGTGTAACGCTTCTTCTACTTGCTTGCGTTCGGTGATATCGCGGATAATAGCTAAAACTTCTTCTTCCCGGCCTTGAGAACAGGTGACGATTCTAGCTTCACATTCGCGCACGCTATCATTAATAATAATTTGACATTCCCAAGTTTGAATTTCCCCAGACGAGAGCGATCGCTCTATATAAGTCATCCCTTCTTGTGCTACCTCTGGGGGCAAAAAATCCCACAGGGTTTTACCAACCAATGCCTCTGGAACGATTAACATAGAAATGTCTTTCGCTGCTTTGCATTCCAAAATTTTGCCTTTCTTACTAACGCGCATCATTAAATCTGGTAGAGCATCGAGAAGGGCGCGATTTTTAGCTTCGCTTGCTCTCAAAAATTCTTCTACCTGCTTACGTTCCGTGATGTCAAAACACGAGCCAATATAACCCTCGAAGCCTCCATTCCTAAAGCGAGGAACACCTTTATCCACAACCCAGCGATAATTTCCATCTGCACGTTTTAGGCGATATTCTATTAGAAAGCACTGACGTGCCGCAAAAGCTGACAAGTACGTATCCAGACGTAATTCTCTATCTTCTGGATGTAAGTTTTGAACCCAACCATTGCCTACTTCCTCTTCTAGGGTGCGTCCGGTAAAGTCCAGCCAACCTTGATTGAAAAAGTTACACAGCCCATTGGTATCAGATGTCCAAAGTAACAAAGGCGCACTATTGAGAAGCGATCGCAAGCCCTCTTCACTTTCCCGCAAAGCCTGCTCCATAGCTTTGCGCTCAGTGATGTCAGTATAGGCGATAGCAACTCCATAATTTTTTAGAACAATAGGAGTAGCTGTAACATTGATCCAGGTGATTTCTTTATTATTTTTTACAATCCCCATTTCTATATTTTCAACAGTTCGATTTTCAGTTAATGCTTTCACACTAGGGAATTCGTTTGTTGGCATTGGTGTACCATCAGGACGAACAATCTTCCATTCCTCGCAGTCATAAGTTCGATTTGTATGTTCTACCGAAGAGATACATAAAATTTTTTCAGATGCTTTATTGGCTTCAATGATATTTCCGGCTTTATCCGTAATGGAAATTCCCAGAGGAAATGTCTCAAACAGAACCTTGTATTTTTCTTCGCTTTCTCTTAAGGCTTCTTCAGTTTGCTTGCGCTCGGTAATATCTCGTCCTACTGACTGGAACTCTACCAATCCCTGCTGGTCAAATATGGCGCGATCGCTCCACTGCTGAGTACGAATTTCCCCATTAGAAAGTATGACTTTGTGTTCAATCATCGCCACCGGGTTTTCTCGACTCAAAGCGGCGAAATGCTTTGCTACCCTTTCTCTGTCTTCTTCTAAAATGTATTGCAGAAAGTCATCGCCAATCATTTCCTGGCGCTGCTTGCCAAAATAGCGACAGCAAGCCTCATTGACTAAGGTAAACTTTCCGTCAGGTGAAAGCCTGACAATTAGTTCAGTTTGATCCTCAACAATGTTGCGGTAGCGTACTTCACTCTCCCGTAGTGCTAACTCAGTTCGCTGGCGATCGCATTCTTCAATTGCCAAAACCACCATTTGCGCGATCGCGCAAGCAAAATTCTGCTCATCTAACGCCCACTCCCGAACCGTCCCCGTCTGTTCATGGCAGATTACCCCAAATCCAGAAATCGGCGCATCCAACATGGAGGTAATGCCCAGATCCAGATAAGATCCCAACTCAGATGTACGCACATCGTTACGAGCATCGCTAGCTGCAATGACCCGCTCTTGTTTAATCGCAGCGAAGTAATTAGGATAGTCCGCCGCCGCCAATTTCATCCCGTTTGAATGGCACTCATTCCCCAATTCATATAAGTCAGCGCAGTAAATCTGGGAACAGTCTTGATTGTAAAACCACACGCTCACCCGCTCTACACCAAGAGTCCGCGCTGCCACCTCTGTAATTTCCCGCAACGCCGCTTGTAGTTCCCCATATTTCCGACTTGCCAGTTCCAAAAGTGCTGTCTGTTGGCGTAGGAGCCGATGTTCACGCTCTTGAGAAGCTTGTTCTGCAAGCTTGGCGCGAGTAATGTCGCTTCCATTAACTAATAGCTTTTGGCGACTGCCATCTGGGTTGAAAAGCGGGGTTTTTTTGATATCAAATACCTTTATCTCCCCATCGCCACCTTGAATCACTTGTTCGCTATGGCTGACAGTTCCTTCACGCCAAACTTTCTCATCACAGGCAGCACAAGCTAAAATAGCGGCGCGACTTTTGTCATCAGTGTATGCAGCTAGTTCTAAGCTTGTCTTACCTTGATAATCTACTCCTGATAACCGAAATAGCTCTAGTGTGTAGTTATTTGCCATCAACCAGCGTCCCTGGTTATCTTTAACGACAATAAAGCCGGAAGCAGCGTTAATTAAGTTATAAAGCAAGATGTCTTGAGTTGGCTGCATATATGCCTTATTTTTGATTGATAATGTCTTAAATTGGCAAACTTTTACCTCTAGTTTTGTATACTGCCAATATCCAGAAGTAAATAATTTTAAGGAAGTTATTTGCCTGAGTGGTAAAATTGAGATTTATTACAAAGGCTTCCCAAAACCCCGAAAAAACTTATAATGTAAGCGCCAAAAACTGTAGTTGTTTATTTATATTTTAGTATTAGCATAATTCAGAAAAACTACTTCAAGTATAGTTTATGTAATAAATTAAAATAATTGTAGGTGGGGTTGTAGCTTACTTTGGCGTAGCGGTACAACAGCGCAACCCAACAAATGATTATAGTTGTTGAGAAAGGTTTAGAGGATGTCCCAGAAGTGTCAAAAGTTAGCTTGATCCCCCCAACCCCCCTTTTTAAGGGGGGAGAATTAAGTCTTAGTCCCCCTTAAAAAGGGGGATGCAAGGGGGATCTCCACCCTCTAAGCGTCTCGATTATGACTTTTCAGACATCCTCTTAGTTAAAATGGTAGAGTGCGGAAGCCTCAAATCCCACGAACCACGGGCGCGGTAAACAAAGCACCACCAGGTAGTCCAACCTACGAAGTTATACTAAGGGCAGCAGAATCTCAAATTCAGTACCGCTGTTTACAGGAGATTCTATGCTTTCATTTCCGGATACTTGTGATTCCGCTTCGTATAGGCGATCGCTAACAGTAGGGGATTCTTCTTGGGAGACGCTACGCGATCGCATTTTAAATTCTCCCCCGTGCTTTGCTGTCACGATTTCATAACTTAGCGATAGACTGGTTTCTTTAGTAGCACGTTTTTGCACAGAAAAAGATTCAAGAATTTGCTGCTGTAATTCCGGAGACATTCCCGGCCCATTATCAGCAATCAGAATAGAAACCCAGCGAAGATCGCAAATTCCCGGATTAGAATTAGTAAAAGTCCGAGAAAACACCTTTGTAGTGATTTCAATGCGAGGCTTTTGTATGGTATTTGCTGGAATTCCCCCTTTAAACTCTTGGGAATACTTCTCTCGGACTGCCTGTTCAATCAACGCATCAATGGCATTTGTGAGAATGTTCATGAAAACCTGGTTCAGTTGCCCAATGTAACATTGGACTGGAGGTAAATGTCCATAATTTCTGACAATCTCAATCTCGCTAGCCAGACGACTTTTTAACAACAAAAGAATACTATCTAAATTAGCGTGTAAGTCAGCAGGCTTAGGATAAACATCATCAATATGGCAAAAGTTTTGTAACCCAGATACCAATTTTTTTAAGCGTTCTGCTCCTGAGCGGATGCTGCCAATTGCTCTAGGAAAATCTTGTTGGATAAAATCTAACTCAATATCTTCTTTTAGGTCAGTAATTTCTTCAGGCGGGGCACTAAAATACATTTCATAAGCTGACAGCAATTCTAGTAAATTATTACTGTATGTTGAGACATAAGTTAAGTTTCCCCAAATAAAGCTTACTGGATCTAAAATTTCGTGTACTAATCCATCTACCAAACGCCCCAAACTAGCCATTTTTTCACTTTGAATCATCTGCGCTTGGATGCGTTCGTAGCGTACTTGAGTTTCTATTCCTCGAATTTGCCAAGAAACAAGGTTCAATTCCTGAACATCCAACAAACGATAGTCAGATGCTCCCACTTGTACCACGATTGGTTCTGCCCGAAGTTCAGGCGATCGCTTCAGTGCCTGCTGCGTCGCTGTCAGAATTGGCGTACTATCGGGAAGCACTAAAACCTCAGAGCGATCGTACCTGTAGATAACGTGCAGGGGTTTGTGCAAAAATAACTCTAGCCGATGAGGACGAAGCAGGCACTCCAAGAGCCGTCGCCGCGAAATCATACCTGCAAACTTACCCTGTTCTATCAGGATTGCTCCAGGTAGCAAGGGATGCTTCTCAAAAGTGCGGGCGACATCTACACCCTGGCAGCTGGTCTTAACTTGAAAATTGTACAGGGGTAACTCTCTCAGGGTTGATTGTGTAGAGAGATCGCGATCGCTCCCCTGAGACAAGGATGGAGGTGAGATAAATCCATTTGATACCAACACACAACGCCCAAAATGCAGTAGAGAAGCTGGATTCAGCTATTAACATAGATTATCATCTCCAGCAGCCTTTCACCTGTACTTTGGGCTGATTCCAACTACTACTTTCGGGGAATATTTTCTCTACAATTATTCTTTGGTGCGTTAGTTATAACCTGCGGCGTTGCATGAGGTCAGGCTTATATAGCCTGCCTTACATATATTTGGCGCTACTGCCGATTAAACAAGCGGCAGCAGGATCTCAAATTCGGTGCCGAAACTTGGTTGTGAATCTTCCATGCCCATTGCGCTGTTTAGATGCTCTAAGGTCGCTATCTTTGCCGCCACTTTGCTAACGCCCTCCCCAACACTATGGGAGGAGACGCTATTAGCAGCGTACAACCGAGACGGGGAGGCGTTATTAGCCGCATCCCAGCGAGGCGATCGCACAAATAATTTACCTCCATGCTTTTGTGTGACAATTTGATTACTTATAGCCAACCCCAGCCCTGTCCCCTTACCTACTGGCTTTGTGGTAAAAAACGTCTCGAAAATCCGCTTTTGAATCTCCGGCTTAATTCCAGGCCCATTATCCGAAATCTTAATTACTACCCATTCAGAATCTTTTGTTTCTAAGACTTCAGTTGTAATTTGGATCTGGGGGTGCCAATTTTTTGCTGGGAGAAAATTGGGATGAGCGTTTTCCTTACTTTTTGCTTCCCCTAAAGCATCAATTGCATTGCTGATAATATTCATAAACACCTGGCTTAGTTGTCCTGAGTAACAACTTACAAGCGGTAAATCCCCATAATTTTTAATTACTTCAATGCCATTTTTCAAGGGATTATTTAAAATTAGTAGGGTACTTTCAATACATTCGTGCAAATCAACGGTTTGACGCTTATTTTCATCCAAGTGAGAAAAGTTTTGTAGACCGCTAACGATTTTCGTCAATCGCTCCGCGCTCACTTTCATACTTTCTATTAACTTTGGCAAATCTTCCAAAAGAAAATCTAGTTCAATTTCTTTTTTGAGGTCAACAATTTTAGCTGATATATTTGGTTCTGCTTCATAAGCTGCCACTAACTGCATCAAGTCTTGACAGTAAGTTGACATGAATGCGGAATTACCATTAATGCAGTTAACAGGATTTTTAATTTCATGGGCAATTTCAGCAACCATCCGCCCCAAAGTCGCCATTTTTTCTGCTTGCAACATTTGGGCTTGGGTTTGCTCATCTAAAAGCTGAGTTGTCAGTTCGTGAATCTGAGACTGAGCTACCAGTAATTGATGCACGTCTATTAACCGATACACTCCATTCGCCAACTCTACTACAATCGGTTCATTTAGTAACTCAGGTGGACGCTGCAAAGACAATTTTGCTGCCGTCACAATTAACGTATCGCCTGGTAATTTTAAAAAATTTGTTGCGGCAAATTCATATAGAGATTTTAGAGAGCGTTTTAAAAATAGTTCCAGCCCATAAGGGCGGCTCATTTGTTCTAAAAATCGTCCCCGCGAAATCATCCCCACAAATTTATTTTCTGTGGTCAAAATGACTCCCGGCAACAGCTTGTTAACTTCAAACCTCTGAGCAACTTCCTTGCCCTGGCATGAGGCTTCTATTTGAAAATCGTATAGTGACAGCTCTTGAAGGGTTGACTCCAAACTCAGCTTTTTGGTAGCGAATTCCGGTAATATTGATAATTCGGACTTGGACTTTTGCCAACTAACCATAAGATCCCTGAGTTAGTTATTTCAATTTTTTTAATAATATCGTATTTTTACGATAGCACTCATTTTTGCTAATTTATATAATAAAGATTTTTCCTACAATATTTATTTACTTTTAATCTAGTCTAAAGTTTATTTTAATCAAATCTTAACTTATAAATTAATTAGATAATTTAATTTTTGTAGACTAAAATATAAAATTTTTCTTGAAGTAATTTAAAGTTTAACTATATATTTATTAAAGAAAATATTTTTTCATTTAATAAATTGCCGATGGCTTAAATAACGCCTAGAGATGCTAAAAGCTGCATACGCTAACGCGATCGCGTCCAGCCAGCTTTGCTGTGTACAGCATCTCGTCAGCTGCCGTAACCAGCATTGATGGTGAGAAAGCTGGACTGGGAAAACCGATGGCAACACCTAAACTGACGGTGACGTACTCGCTAACCTCTGAACAAGCATGGGGAATTTTCAAAGCTTTTACTGCCTGTTGAATAGATTCTGCAATATGAACCGCACCAGCAAGCGGCGTGTGCGGCACAATTACAGCAAATTCTTCCCCGCCGTAACGTGCTACCAAATCTTCCGGACGCTTAACCGTTTGCTCAATGGCAGCAGCTACCTGCCGCAAACAGTCATCACCTGCTTGATGACCGTAGGTATCGTTATACTTTTTGAAAAAGTCAACATCGCACAGAATCAGGGATAGCCCAGAACTATTTTCCTGCCTCTGTTGCCAGCAAGAAAGGAAATACTCATCAAAACGGCGGCGGTTGGCAACTCCAGTTAAGCTATCAGAACTTGCCAGGTGTAGTAACTGTTGGTTTGTAATTGCCAGCTGGTTGTAGAGTTGAGTCACCAATTGGGTTGCCAATTCGTGAATTTGCGCCTGAGCTAGAAGTAATTGATGTACATCCAATAAGCGGTAAACTTGCGGGGCGACCTCTACCACAATCGGTTCATCAAGTAACTCAGGGCGTCGATCTAAAGACCGACGGGCCGCCGTCACGATCGGTGTTTCCCCTGAAAAACTTAACATTTCTGTTTGAGCAGCTCGGTATAAACACTCAATCGGTCGCTGAGAAAACAATTCTAACCCGTAGGGACGACTCATAAATTCTAAAAATCGCCGTCGGGAAATCATCCCAGCCAAACGACCTTGCTGGTTTAAGATGATGCCTGGAAGGAGAGGATTGGCTTTAAAAGCCCCAGCCACCTCCCTGCCGATTTTATCGGTTTCAACCTGACCATCGTGCAGTGATAGTTCCAGAAGCGTGGATTGTAAAGATAAATAGCGATCGCTTACCTGGAGTGACAAGGGCGGTTCTCCAAGGGCATTCATGTCAGGTTGCCCTAGATAACTGATATCCAGTCTTAAAGCTTGAGCCTGATTCATAAATGTTTTATAAATATCTTACTGTCTTGAGTAAATTTACAGTGTTATCAGAAATACATCATCAGCAAAAATGCTGAAATTACTCAAAATTACCTATAAATTTGTAATCTAGAGAACCAACATTTCTCTTCGGTTGCGGAAAATACTTATATGTTTGGGATGTTGAAAGCAACAACTGAAACAATTGAAACAGTACCTCGTCGAATACCACATTCATCAAATCAACAGTAATTACCGCTAAAATGGCTTGGCAGCCGCAAAAAGCTAGAAAAGGCTACTCACGACCAACAGCATGAATCAACTGCACAACGCTTTCACCTTGTTTTTAAGTTTGCTAGTAGAGGCAATGCCTTTCTTGCTAGTGGGGGTTTTGCTCTCCGGTATACTGCTGTTGTTTATCGATGAGCGGAAGCTGATTGGTGCTATGCCGAAGAACCCAATTTTAGGGGCTTTTGTGGGCAGCTGTGTAGGCTTCTTGTTTCCAGTGTGCGAGTGCGGTAATGTGCCAGTAGCGCGACGGTTGCTGATTCAAGGGGTGCCATCACCAGTAGCGATTGGGTTTTTGCTAGCAGCGCCAACAATCAATCCGATTGTGATCTGGTCTACCTGGGTGGCATTTCGAGATCAGCCGGAAATTGTCGTGTTGCGCGTAGTGTTTTCGTTAGCGATCGCAACCATCATTGCTTCCGTATTCAGCGTTCAGGGTAATTTGAAACCAATCCTGCAACCAGCGATCGCTTGCGCCATACCCCGTCCCCAATCAAAATCAAGACTGGAAGATAAAACTCCCACTTTGCTACAATCGGGAACGTTTTGGCTGGGACAGTCCGGGCCGACCCCAATGGATGCCGTGGCTCTTGACAACACAATGGGGGGTAATATAAGCACAAAACCGCTACCCTACAAGCTGCGGATGTTGCTAGATAATACAGTGCAGGAGCTGCGGGAACTGGGAGGTGTGTTAATTTTGGGAAGTGCGATCGCAGCTGCTATTCAGGTACTCGCACCCCGCGAACTTATCCTAAGTCTTGGTCAAGGGCCAATTACCTCTATCGTCGCCATGATGGTATTGGCTGCACTGGTGTCGATTTGTTCAACGGTAGATTCCTTTTTTGCCCTCTCCTTTGCCTCAGCTTTTACCAGCGGATCTTTACTAGCTTTTCTGGTATTTGGCCCGATGATTGACCTCAAAGGCATCGGATTGATGTTATCAATTCTTAAACCCAGAGCAGTATTCTATCTCTTTGGACTCGCCGCCCAACTGACTTTCATCTTTACCTTGTTTTATACCTACTTTTTCTGATGTCAGGGAACTGGGGGCTGGGGGCTAGGGACTGGGGACTAGGGACTGGGTAAGACTTTTTCCCAATCCCCAATCCCCAATCCCCAATCCCCAATTCCCCAATCCCCAATTCCCCAATCCCCAATCCCCAATCCCCAATTCCCCAATTCCCCAATCCCCAATCCCCCTTGACCAATGACCAATCAACCAAAGCTTATTTCCCAAAAATTTATCATCCCTAGCTTGGATGTCTTGGCACTCTTGGCGTGGGGAATATTGCTGCTAAAATACCGGATCACAGGGCAATTATACTTACTGATTCACGAAGATTATTTCTGGCTGGTGATTGTAACTGGTATATCTTTGTTAATCTTGGCAGTATTGAAAGCTGTACAACTGCTCCAAGACCTGTTTAATGGTAGGGAGCGAAATCGGACTGTAGCGGTTCTTCAGCATATCACCTTGTTTCCCCCAGGATGGAGTAGCATATTGCTCCTGGCGACAGCAATATTGGGTTTACTAATTGCCCCCCGCGTGTTTACCTCTGCAACAGCACTAGAACGGGGTGTTACTGAATCTATTAGCTTTACCAGATCGAATCCCAAAGCATTTACTTCCTC
Source organism: Trichocoleus sp. FACHB-90 (assembly GCF_014695505.1). Lineage (NCBI taxonomy): Bacteria > Bacillati > Cyanobacteriota > Cyanophyceae > Leptolyngbyales > Trichocoleusaceae > Trichocoleus > Trichocoleus sp. FACHB-90. Next base: position 53,601 of record NZ_JACJOK010000087.1, on the reverse strand, counting down.
AGTACGACCGGAACAGCGATCGCTAATTGACTGGGTGCGGACGCTAAACTTCAACCCCGAACCCGACGCCTACACAGGTCAGAAAGCCAAAGTTCAAGGATTCGTGGTTCATCCACCAGAACTACCGCCAGAATACCTGTTAATATCCCGATTTGTAATTACCTGCTGTGCAGCAGATGCTTATCCAGTAGGGTTGCCCGTAAAATTAATTGAAAATCGCAATGCCTATATCCCCGATACTTGGTTAGAAGTCGAAGGTGAGATGATTACCGAAACCTTCCAAGGTAAACGTCAACTCACAATCAAAGCAAATTCACTGAAAAAAATAGACCCGCCAAAGAATCCCTATGATTATTAACTATTTCGATTGTTTGTTGTCTATTGGCGTTTGAACGTTAGAACGTTATCAGGTTAGAAAGTGGCTAGAACCTGATAACGTTTCAACTTGATAACTGGACAACTCTTAAGATGACAACTGACAACTGACCAATGACTTCCAAACAATTTCTTCAACCAATTGATCGCCTTGCCTTAGCGCTCATGCTAGTGCTGAGTTTGGTGATAGGGCTAATGTTGTGGGGTGGCAATGCCTGCGCCAGCGGCACCAATTGCTTTTTAGTCACCGGGCCTCGCGTGCGAGATTTCAGCTGGCAGAGAAAACAAGTAGGTGCTAATGATCCTTCCTTTATCCTCACCTTTAGCCGCCCAATGGATCGTGGCAGTGTGGAAGCAAATCTGCGTATTGAGCCACCTTTGCCGGGTAAATTCAGCTGGGCAGGGCGGAAAATGTCTTATACCTTAACTTCCCCAGCACCTTATGACACAGCTTATAAAGTAAGCTTAGAAGGGGCAAACGAGCGCATAGGAACGAGTCGTGTAGGAAAGGAAATGCAGCCGTTTACGGGACAGTTTCGCACCCGCGATCGCGCTATGGTTTATCTGGGAGTTGAGAAGGAAGAACAAGGGCAATTAATCCTCTACAACTTTACTCAAAATAAAAAAACAGTTCTGACGCCTAAAGACCTGGTAGTAATGGACTTTAAGTCTTACCCAGATGGCGAAAAAATATTGTTTTCTGCCACCGATTCGAGGAATAATAAACCAGGCTTGTCGGAACAACAAATTTACACCGTAACCACGGGAATAAGTTCCGATTCCGGAAAATCTAACGAAGAATCACCGCCAGCAGGCAGACTGAACGTGGTTCTAAATAACACAGATTACCAAAATCTCAAATTTGACTTGTCGGCGGATGGGGAAACAATTGTTGTGCAGCGCGTAAACAGCAAAAATCCCGCAGAATTTGGATTGTGGGTAGTGCGAGAAGATGCTCCGCCACAACCGTTGAAAAACCAACCGGGAGGAGAATTTTTGATAGCGCCGGATAGTGAGACAGTAGCGATCGCTCAAGGAGAAGGTATCGCCATTCTGCCACTCACGCCAGCCGCAAAGCCGTTGGATTTTCTGCCGAAATTTGGTTTAGTGCTAGGGTTCGCCAGAGATGGATCGGCAGGCACTTTCGTTAAATTCAACACAGATTACACGCGATCGCTTTTTCTGGTCACTAACTCTGGCGTACAGAAAGAACTTCTGCGGACAAACGGCTCAATTCTCGGTTGCGAATTTGCTCCCCAACAGGACATACTCTACTGTCTGCTCACACAGCTACTCGCTGGAACAGATTACCAAGAACAGCCTTACATTGCCGCAATTGACATCAAAAAGTCCACAAGTCCTCTGGATGCAAATGCCGTGAAGCCGCTGTTGCTATTACCCGCCCAGCGCGACATTCACATGAGTTTGTCACCAGATGGGTTAGCGCTGCTATTCGATCAAGTTGTCACCTCCCCCGGAATACCCACCACAGCGGATGGTTTAAGAACAGATGAAGGGCAAGCGATCGCTACCAGTAACCTCTGGCTGCTTCCCCTAACCTCCTCAAAACCAGGAGAACCCCGCACCCAGATGCAACCCGAACAGCTGCCATTACCAGGCTTACAGCCCCGATGGTTGCCGTAAAAGGGGCTGGGGGCTGGGGATTAGGGGCTGGGGACAAGGAGAAATTTTTCTCCCCCTATCCTCGTTTCCAGGCTGCAATGACAAAGAACGCTTGCACTATCGGTGAGGCTCTTTGCCCCACTCATAACATTCCCTGGCCGCAGCCCAGGAACGAAAAAATTGCTATGAGCGGGTAACAGCCTTCATTCTGTGTTTAGCTGTATCTGGGTAGACTGAGGAATAATTAACCACAGGCGCTTTAAGTGGAGTTGTTAGCTTATTCATAGCGGCTAATCGCTTTCTGGCAACCGCCCCATGCAATTACATAATTTTCTCGACCGATATAAACAAGGAGAGCGCGATTTTTCCCATGTTGACCTCAGTGGAGCTAGCCTCAGTGGGGTCAATCTGCGCGATATCGACTTGACTGGGGCTGACTTGACTGGTGCTAACCTCAGCTGGGCAACTTTAAGTAACGCCAAACTCATCGGGGCAAGTCTGCGCCAAGCTGATATGCGTAGCGCTATCCTCAACGCTGCTAATCTCAATTCTGCAACTTTGAGCCGTGCAAAATTGGGCAAAGTAGACTTGCGTTTAGCAACCCTGCAAGAAGCAGACCTTAACTGGGCAGTTCTCCAAGAGGCAGACTTGAGCGGTGCGAACCTTGAGGGGGCTAAGCTGGATCAGATTAATCTAGAATCCGCCAAACTCAACAGCACTAATTTAATTGGAACCCAGTTGATGGAGGCAAATCTGCGTCGCGCTAGTTTAATTAGCGCTAACCTCAGCGCCGCAAATCTCCGGGAAGCTCATCTGGAAGAAGCAAATTTACGAGAGGCGAAGTTGGTTGGCACCAATTTAACGGAAGCTGACCTTACCGCCGCTTACCTGCGAGGGGCAAATTTGAGTGACGCAAACTTGCATCGGTCAATTCTGGCGGGGGCAGATTTGAGCGAAGCAATTCTTAACGGTGCTGATTTGAGTCGGGTGAATCTGACTGGGGCTTATTTACTCAAGGCAACTTTAAGAAAAGCTTATTTATTGCGAGCTATTTTGCAGGATGTGTATCTTTTACGTGCCGATTTGAGCGAGGCAAATTTACGATCTGCGGATCTGCAACGGGCAGATTTGAGCGGTGCTTATTTGAGTGATGCTACTTTAAGTGAGGCTAATTTGGTCGATGCCTGTCTTTTGGAGAGTCATCTAATTCGCACCAATCTCGACCAGGCGCACATGACTGGTTGTTGCATCAGTAATTGGCATATTGAGGATGTAGATTTTTCCAAGGTTGATTGTCGTTATGTTTTTACCCGGTTCAATTACGCTACTAAAAAACCAAGCGATCGCTTTCCTGTGGGTCGCGATTTCCAGCCGGGAGAACTAGGCAACCAAGATCCCGAACATGGCAAAAATGATACTAATGCCTCCACCACAATAGAAGTTTTTTTGCAAGAATCTCCTAATTGGGAAGCGCTAGTCTTTACGCTGGCTCAGGTACAACTAGATTGTCCTGACTTAGAACTGAGTATTAAATCTTACGAACAATTAGAGGCTCGGTATCTGCTGCGGCTGGTATCCAGTCATTTTGTGAATGCCAAAACTCTTGCTCAACGGCTTTTGGAGTTGTACCCGGAAATGCTTGGGCGGGTCGCTTCTTCTCGCCAAGCCATGTTGGATCTGCTGCAAATCAAGCCTCGCTCAGAAAATGTGATAGAAACAGTACAGCCACCACAACCACCGCCACCGCCACCCTCACCAGATCAGCGCCTGCGGATGTATCAAGAAGTGGTCAAGCAAATCCAAATGATTATTCTCTCCCAAACGCCTGACCAGTTTGTGGACAGCGTACAGCGGCTTCTGAATTTCCTTAAAACTCAGGGGATCTCGACAGAGGAAATCCAAAAGTCAGTTATTAGTCAGGCAATTGTGAAGCGGGCGCGTCTTGACCCGATGTTCCAGCAGCAGTTGCTACGCTGGGAGGAAACGGCGGCAAAGGCAGCTCGTTTTTCGATGGTGGGGGAATCAGTACGGCTAGCGATCGCTCTCCTTTGGCCCGACCTTCCGCGAAAATGAGGGATTGGGAATTGGGAATTGGGGATTGGGAATTGGGAATTGGGGATTGGGAAGAATCTTACCCAGTCCCTAGTCCCTAGTCCCCAGCCCCCACTACCCAGCCTCCAGCCCCCAGTCCCCAGCCCCCAATCCCCAGTCCCTATCTTTAAGGCGGTTGAGAACCATTGTTTGATTATTTTGAAACTTTTACAAACAGTTTGCTGGATACGGGTAGAGCCTCTGACCATCGATTTGATGGTTGGTCTTTAGAAGATCGAAGTCCCGATGCAATTAAATCTTGGATGCCGATTTGGGAATGGTTTTACCGCTACTATTTTCGGGTTCAAACTGATGGCTGGCATCATATGGCCCAGTCGGGAAAAATGCTGATTGTCGGTTCCCATAATGGCGGCTTGGCTTCACCCGATACCTCTATGTTCATGTATGACTGGTTTCGCAGGTTTGGTTACGATCGCCTGATTTACGGGCTAATGCACCCGGCGGCTTGGAAGTCTCCTATTTTCTCCATCCCTGGCTCTAGGGTAGGGGCAGTTATTGCTCATCCGAAGATGGCGATCGCTGCCCTTCAGCGAGATGCTTCTGTTCTGGTCTATCCCGGAGGTGCTGAAGATTTGTTTCGTCCCTACTATATGCGCGATCGCATTCATTTTGCAGGGCGTAAGGGATTTATTAAATTGGCGCTACGGGAAGAGGTGCCAATTGTACCAATTATTTCTTATGGCGCTCACGATACTCTGATTGTTTTGGCAGATTTTTATGACCAGGTACGCCAACTACATGAATGGGGTTTTCCCTGGAAATTAGATTTAGATACGGGTGTTTTTCCGATTTATTTGGGGTTGCCTTGGGTTTTGGGAATTGGCCCTTTACCAAATTTTCCTCTACCAATACAAATTCATACTCGCGTATGTGCGCCAATTGTATTTGAGCGTTATGGTCGTGACGCTGCTCTTTGTCGCGATTATGTAAATGATTGCTATGAAAAAGTCTGTTTTCATATGCAGTTGGAACTCGATAGTTTAATTCTCAGTGTTCGGGCAAGTAGTTAAAATAAATTAGCCACAATGACGCGAAATAAAGGAATAAAAGAGTGCGATCGCTTTCTTTTATTCCTGAAATCCCTCAATTCATAACCATAGGCTTTTCAATTTTTTTGGCTAAAATAAAAGCAATTGCAACAGATGTTTAATACTATGACTGAAGCAACTCCAAAAAAACACGTTCGTCGCGGTCGGGTATTTCCAGAACGCACGTTATCGCCAGAGGAACTAGCCAGACGCAAAGCTGAAAATGAAGCTTTTCATAAGCGTTGTCGGATAATTTTTGAGCGAGTGCGCCCTAATTTAAGCGAGGAACACTATGGCTGGTATATTGCCGTTGAACCAGACAGTGGCGATTATTTCATTGATGCTGATAAAGAAGTCGCTCATCAAAAGGCAAATGATAAGCACCCAAATTCTATCCACTGTGTCTTTTGTTTGAATGAGACGGGAGCCACTGGCAGAATATGATTCACGGTACATTTGGCAGCAGGGGTCAGCTATATTTTGAAATAGATTTGATTAGTGCTGCTGGCATAAATCTCACGGTAGATGTCCTATTGGATACAGGTTTCACAGGCTTCGTAGCAATGAACAAACAAGATTTAGATGGTCTTGATTGGGCTTATATCGGTAAGGAAGAACTGCGTACAGCACAGGGTGAAACCACTTTCGATATGTATTTGGGTAAGGTGCTATTGAATGGACAAGAGTTGGAAATCCCAGTTTTTGCAGGAGAAGAAATAACAGAAATATTGTTAGGTTCGCAGTGGTTAATGAATCTGCCTCTAGTGGTAAATTTTCGGGAGGGATTATTGACTTTGGGGGAATGAGCGATCGCACTCTACGAAAAAGCGAACCGCTTTCATTACACAGAACGCTACAGGAAAAAGAGCGCGAGTAGCTGCCTATAGCAGCATACAAGGAGTGCGATCGCATCCTTCTACTCAGCTGGGGTCAACAAAATACTTTTGTTCAGGTGATGTTGTGTGCGCTGTCGTATCCGTCACCTCTGCACCTGACTGGATTGATTCAGTTGTCACTGACACAGGCTCAATATACTGGCTATCCATCAAAAAAGCTCCCGTGGAAAACCGGACACCCCAATATCCCCCCGGACGACGATCCATAACGATGCCTTCTTCTCCAAGCTGAATCACATCAGGAGGACGCAGCATTGGCATCGGTTCCGCTGTTTTGACGTATGGTGGCAATGCTACCACCCGGACTCGCTCACCAATTGAAAATTCTTTAGACATAAGTTTTAGGTAAACGGTAATGGGTAATTGGTAGGAAAATCTAACCCTATTACCTATTACCTACTACCTATTACCCATTTGTTCAAGGCGCTTGCCAAATCTTCTCATGGTAACGCTCTAAATTTGCATAGGGATCGGCGGCGGCGTGGGAATGGTCGTGACTGTGGTCATGCTGGTGGTGATGATCGTGAGTGTGTCCGTTACCGTTCCCAACTGCTGCTAGTCGGAATTTGCACATTTCACAATTCATCTGCACTTGTCCCAGCTGGGTTTCGATTTCCCGTTCTCGCAATACAGACAACAACTGCGGGTGAATGCCCATTTCTGGCAGACAAGTCATGGAAATGTCGGGATATTGTTCTTGCTGCTGGGCAGTAATTTCAAATATCTTTTTAACCAGGACTCCTGTAAACAGAAAATACGGCAGGACAATAATTCGTTTAGGCTGGTAGAGTCTGGCGCGACGGAAACCTTCTTCTAGACGCGGGTGGGTAATGCCGATAAAGCAAGTTTCCACAGTCTGATAACCGCTACCTTCCCACACAATTCGCGCAAGTTTATAAACGTCGCCGTTAGCATCGGGATCGCTGGAACCGCGACCGACAAATAGTAGTACGGTGTCTGAACGGTTCCATTGAGGTTGGTCTAGTTCGGCAAGACGCGATCGCCACAAATCCAAAATCCCAGGCGTAATCCCAAAATGTCGCCCGTAGTAAAACTTTAACTGGGGATGTCTAGCCCTTGCCCGGTCTAACTCATTGGTCACATCAAACTTATTGTGTCGCGCCGCAAATAGCAAAATCGGCAACACCGAAATTTCCGTGTAACCCTCCTCCACACACCGATCTACCCCCTCCTGAATTGTCGGGCCAGTGAGTTCTAGAAAACAAGGAAGAACAGGTCTAGAGGTGTCTAAAGCTTGATATGCTGCCGCAAAATCCAGCAAACTCTGCCGTCCGTCATTATCTTTTGTACCATGACCAATCATCAATAACGGGCGGTGTAGCGGTAGTGGCGATAATTCCAAGGGCTGAGTAATCAGAGTGGTTGAATTGATAGTAGGCATGGATTTACAACTTTTTTCCCGTGCAACGCAGGAAATAGAATGCGCCTCGCAACAGGTAGGCATTCTGGCTAACGATTCGTCATAGCCAAGGACAAAAATCGCTTACAGCTGCGGCACAGCCCCGGAATTGCACCGGAGTTTCCCTACCCTGTTACGGTTCACGTTTGCCTTGCTATCTTAGCTGATTCGACTACACTTAGAATGCGGGGGGAGGGGTTGACTACCAAAGTTACTATAGGTTGCTTCCGATTTATTCTCTCTTTTTTCTCTTCAAGTCTGATGCTAATTCTTTGATAACGCCCAAGAAAATGAACGATAAATTTCACAAATTTATCAAAGAGCTATCTAACTTTAAATCTAGCAATAAGGTATTTAATCAGTATTCTTATGACTTTTTAGTAAATGAGGTCAGAAGAAAAAATTTATTTTTATACTTGAAACATCTAGCAGAAAGAAACCCCCAAATTTTGTTACTTGGAGCTTCTCCAGGTCATAGAGGATGTCGTTTAACAGGTGTTCCTTTTACCAGCGAATTTATTCTATTAAATGGATTTGATGAAATTAGATTATTTGGCAAATCCAGGGGCTACCGGAAAACTAATGAGTTTGATCGAGTTTATAAAGAGCAGAGTGCAACCATTGTTTGGGAAACCTTGGTAAAGTATCAGCAAATCCCTTTACTTTGGAATGCCTTTCCTTTTCATCCTTTTAAAGTTGGAAATCAGCAATCTAATCGAACGCCCACTAAAGAAGAAATAAACATTGGGGAGTATTTTTTAAAAGAGTTAATTATATTATTTGATATAAAGAGTGTTGTTGCTGTCGGAAAGGAAGCTGAAAAAACTCTCACAAAAATGGGATTGGCTTTTCAGAAAGTTCGACACCCCGCTAATGGGGGAAAAAATAAATTTAATAATGGCATCAAAGATGTGATGAACACCCTAATATAAAATACTTGATGGCTGCTGAGGCAGACACAATGGCTGCCCCGCATTTGCATCTAATTAAACGCCAGACAAGGCTTGCACATTGCCCAAAGCCAACTTCCCCAGTAATGGTTGCACAGGTGATGGGAGTCGAGAAAATCAGCTAAGGTGCGACCAAAAGAGGTTTCTGGAAGCGATCGCAATTTCTCAATTTCCACAATTTGCGGAACATTCCGCCCCAGCATATTGAATCTGAAGGAAAAAATTGACTCTAACAACAGACAAGTTCATCATTTTTTATTTGATGCTGATGAAACTTATTTCGGGTTTTGTTGTGGCTGCTGACGCGATCGCATATTCTCCATAATTTTCTGCCGCTGTTCTTGAGTAAGCGTTGCGGAAAACTGCGATGCTGCCGACTGAAAAATACCTTGCAGTTGAGTTTTCTGCTGGTCAGATAAATTCATCGCCGCGAAAGCCCTACGCATATCCTGACCTTCCCCTACAGCAGCTTTAAATTTATTTTTTTGCTCTGCCGTCAGAATATTTTCAATTTGGGATCGAGTATTACTGCGAATCTGTTCGATTTTAGTTTTTTGTTGCGGAGTTAATTCGATACCCATCAATCCGCTAGATGCCGGGGCGCTTGGCGAATTGGTTTGGGCAAAAGCTGCACTTGAAGTGAAGGGAACGAAAAATACAACCGCTCCAGCTAACATCGAAATCAGTTTGAGTTTCACCGTGTTCTATCCTTTTTCCGGTTCGTTCTCTCTATAGTAAACAAAAAATATTCTCGATTGCATCAGAAGAAATTCCTAAAGCCGACCATGACTTTCGTCACGGATAATCTTTTACAAAATGTCCTTGGGTTGGCGACGAAGTACAGCTAGCGCCAGAAAACTAGCAAAAACTATAGAGGCGATGCTGGAAGGCTCAGGGATAGAAGCGGGTACTACGTTTAATTGAACTCTCCGATAATTTTGCATCGCCAGCGAAATAGTTGACGATTTGGACGATGATGAATAAGCTTTCCATGCGTTCAACCCTCTGTACCAGCCAGTGAATTGCACCTTCATTTCCCAGTTGCCATCCAGGGAACCTATCGCTAAACCATCAGTGCAGCAAGGCGACCAGCCGTGATCTGCGATGAAGACAGTGCCATCAGCAGATGCGATCGCTTCCCCCGGATCGTCCACCATCTTTAATGAGGCGGTATCCCCCAACAAATCGAAACGCATTTTTGCTGCGCCACCAATTACATTACCCGGCTTATCGTGAACAGTGAATAGTGACAGCCCATCGGCAGCATCTACAAAGAAAAGGTGAGATTGCTTAGCAGTTAACTCTGGTGAGGCATCATTAGACAATCCACCGTAGTAGTGCGAACTGTACTTATAATACTCGGCTGTTGTCTTAGCGGTACTGAAGGCTTTGATATATCCTAAAATGTTGCTGTTAAAGTCACCTGCTCCTGCCCTTGATTCTTGTGAAACCTTAATCATAGTGGCTGCTTCGGCTTTCGCGTGAAATAACGGAATAAAGAGCGTTAAAGCTGCTAATGTCAAGAGTTTTTTCATAGCTTTTTCCTTTCTATCTCAACTGATAATAAAAGCAAAATTCAAAGCTTTCATTAAAGTTATAGTAAAGCTATATTAATTAAATATAAATTTATTAATTAATACATCTTTATTCCGGGTAACTACGAATTGACTTAGTAATATAAAAGCCGTAAAGGTTGCCGTTCCTACTGAATCTTGTGCTAGGCAAGCACAAGTAAAGTCAATCGCATCTCTAACAATCTGTTTGTAAGCAAAGGTGTAGATACCGGACTTCAGGCTTTTGGCTCGGTTCCCTGCTTTTTAAGGAGGGTTAGGGAGGATCTAGCTACACAGAGTAGTTCAGGCACCTTTAAATTTATTTACAAACAGCTTCCAACAACTAACAACCGACTAATAGCTTCCCTTTCTTTGGGATGAACGAACACTCAGAGAAAGGGAAGTTTTGTGTTTAATCGCCGCTGGTGCCAATAATTAAAAATTTGCCCAAACTTTTTATATTTCTGAGGGGAAAGTGAAAACCACGCAACCAATATTTTAAGCAGCTTAAGTTTGCGCGATCGCACTCGATCCGCAATTTTCGCCAATTTATTTTTACCGCAGCTTGATAAGCCGAATTAACGCTTGAATAATTGCAGAGATTCTTCCTTTAAAAGACCTTTCGTAACCTTTATTTTTTTAAAACCCTTCCCAATAATTTCTTCACTGCTGAGATTTATTTGAGAAACCCCAGCATCAATCAAGTCTTGAATCGAAGCCCCAATTACTATTTCCGATATTCCTGCCCAAATACAAGTCGCCGTACACATTGGGCATGGTTCGCAAGTTGTATATAACGTATAACCTTCTAAAGAAGGATTCTTAATTTTGGTTGTTAAACCGCGAATCGCGTTAACTTCTGCGTGGGCAGTTGGATCGCTATCCGTCTTTACAGTATTGTGGGCTTGAATGACTATTTGATTATCTTTAACGATAACTGCACCGTAAGGAGCATCTCCAATCTTTGCTTCTTCCAGCGCTATTTTCATAAAATCTTCTGGATTCATATTAATCCTCTAAAAAGGCAAAAAATTTCTGCTTACTGTGTGGTTGAAAGGCAATAACTAGCATTGCACTCTGTTTACTTTAATATTAATCGTTTTGATTTTCTACCCCGCGATGCTAACTTAATCATCACAGTGATTGTCCTATTCCTACAGAGGGATGAAAATTACTCAACCTTTCGTTTACCAACTGGAACACTTCTGTAAATTAACTATGCGCCTAACTTCACTCGATGTATTTCGCGGGATAGCGATCGCAGGCATGATCCTCGTTAATAAAGCGGGAGTCGCCGACCAAGTTTATCCGTTTTTGGAACACGCCAAATGGCACGGTTGCACGCCGACAGACTTAGTTTTTCCCTTCTTCTTATTTATAGTTGGTGTGGCAATGATCTTTTCCCTTTCCAAGTACAACGAAGGGAACCGTCCCACCGCCGCCTTATATAGGCGAATTTTCCGCCGAGTGGCAATTCTGTTTGTCCTCGGTTTGTTGCTGAATGGTTTCTGGACTTACAACTGGGACACCATCCGGATCATGGGAGTGTTGCAGCGCATCAGCTTAGCCTACTTATTTGCCGCCTTGATAGTTATCAACGTACCGCGAAAAGGACAGTGGGCGATCGCGCTACTATTACTCATCGGGTACTGGGTAGCAATGTCTTTTATTCCCGTTCCCGGTTATGGCGCTGGAAACTTATCATCGCCGGAAGGAAACTTCGCCTCTTATATCGATCGCTTGATAATTGGTACAAAGCATCTGCATCCAGGCGACGCTTTTAAAACGATGGGAGATCCCGAAGGTTTATTCAGCACTCTCCCAGCAATTGTCACTGTCCTCATTGGCTACTTTACAGGTGACTGGTTACGCCTCCAACCTGTCAAAAGGCGCACCAGTATCGGTTTGGTACTGTTTGGTATCGGTTGCTTGGGTCTAGGTTGGGCGTGGGGTTTGGTATTTCCCATCAACAAGAGGTTGTGGACGAGTTCCTACGTCCTCTTTAGTTCTGGTTGGGCGTTGCTATTACTAGCAGCCTGTTATGAATTAATTGAAGTACGAAATCGTCGCTGGGGGAAACCGTTTGAAGTGATGGGTTTAAATGCTATCTTCGTCTTTGTCGCTTCGGTTCTGCTGATTAAAATTCTCGTCAAAACTAAAATCGGAACTGGCGAAAACGCACCCAGCACCTACACCTGGATCTACGAACATTTATTTTTGCCTTGGGCAAGTCCGATGAATGCTTCCCTAGTGTTTGCCGTACTAACATTGTTGTTCTGGTGGGCGATTTGCTACGCGATGTATCGCCAACGGTGGTTTGTCAAAATTTGAGCCATCGCTTAGGTTTTCACTCGCGCAATGACAGGGATCACAGAGTTGCTAGAGCTTTGTCACCTAATTTTATAGATTGCGATCGCTTAGGATTCTACGGAAAAAGTTGAAATTGGTAATATCAACTTTCTTCTATGATTATGCCGATTGAGTTTTTTCCTATCGAAGTCACTATTGAAGATATCGTTGCTCAGATATTTGTCTCACGGCGGATTACTCGCATTAACCAGTATCAGCTGAAGTATGTCCTATTAGCTAAGGAGTGGCTGGATGAACAAGAACAGACATTACTAAATCGGCTGTTTTATGGTGTGCGGCATGGATTACTGCGAATAGGCGAGTGAGTCGGGGCAGCGATCGCTTACCTTAGATCGCCACATTCTCTCGGCTATTCGTCTGTAACAAATTATACATTTAAAGTAGAAAAAAAATTATTTATTAGTCTTAGCCAATAATGCAAAAGTTAAGGAAAGAAAAATAATTCTGGGTCTTGATTACCTAATATGCCAAAAAAGTAGTTGAATAGGTAAAAAAGGTAAGGAAATATCGCTTCTAAACAAAGCTAAAGCTTTTTGCCGCTCCTGAATATAAGGAATTTGGTGTGTATTGAAGTTGGGGAAATCCCCACAAACTAGGTCGTCAGTCTTTTGTGCAAAAAGTTTCTCACGAAGTTAGCGATGATAATAAAGCTAAAAAGCAAGTTACTTAGAATTGCGTAATTTTCTGCGGGGCTTTAGCCCCGCAGAATTCGGTAGACAGTTACCGGAGATTAGCTGGCATTATGCTTTTTTCCAACTTACCTAATTGGCAAGCGGATTCCAGAGGCTGTCGTCGAATCGGAATTTTAATTATGAACTCGGCTCCCTGCCCAGGCGCTGAAAGACACATTATCTGACCACCGTGTTTGGAGGCGACAATTTGGTAGCTAATAGACAAGCCCAAACCAGTGCCTCTACCTGGGGGTTTGGTTGTAAAGAACGGGTCGAATAGGCGATCGCGTACTTCAGGTGCTATACCAGGGCCATTATCCCCAATCCGAATAGTCACGAAATTACCATCGGTTACTTCCGTGCGAATCCGAATTAAGCTAAGGGAACAGTAAACATCTTCGGGCGATCGGTTTTTGTCATAATCCTCCAAAGCATCAATTGCATTGGCAATTAAATTCATAAACACCTGGTTGAGCTGCCCTGCATAACACTCTACTGGGGGCAGCTTGCCATATTCTTTGACAAGCTGAATACCTGGATGGTTAGCACTAGGTTTAAACCGATTGTGCAAAATCAACAGCGTGCTATCCAGCCCAGTGTGAATATCCACTGGCTTCATTCGGGCTTCATCCACGCGGGAAAAATGTTGCAAGGACTGAATAATCTCGCGGATGCGATCGGCTCCCACCTTCATCGAAGCCAGTAATTTGGGCAAATCTTCAATCAAAAACTCCAAATCTATAGCCTCAACGTACTCCTGAATCTCCGGCGGCGGTGACGGAAGATACTTAATATAGAGCTTCAAAAGTCCGAGAATGTCTTGGCTATAATGATGCGCGTGGGTAAGATTGCCGTAGATAAAGTTGACAGGATTGTTAATTTCATGCGCCACACCTGCAACCAATTGTCCCAAGCTGGACATTTTTTCACTGTGAACTAATTGGCTTTGAGTTTCTTTAAGTTTGCGAAAGGCAAGTTCTAGCTGATTGGCTTGTTCTCGATAACGTGCTTCTGATTTCTGCAATGCAGTTTCCGTAGTGATGCGTTCTTGGATTTCTTGTTTCAGCTGCTGATTCGATCCCGTCAACAGCTGATTTGATTGGAAAAGTTCAGCCGTTCTTTCTGCAACTCGTATTTCTAATTCACAAGTGAGCGTTAAGAGAGCTGCCTCTACCTTTGCACGCTCTTCAATCTCCTCTTCAAGACGCACGTTTTGATATTGTAACTTTTTAGTTAGGTTTCGCAAACTTAAATGAATCTTGACACGGGCTAAAACCTCTTCATGCTGAAGTGGTTTAGTAATATAGTCTACGGCTCCAAGACTCAAGCCTGTAACTTTATCCACCGTTTCAGAAAGCGCCGTCATAAAAATCACGGGAATTTCTTTCGTTGATTCCTTAGCTTTTAAGTGGCGGCAAGTTTCAAAGCCATCCATACCAGGCATGAGTACATCCAATAAGATGAGGTCTGGCAGTGCATAATTCACCTGATCAATAGCATCTTCGCCATCCTCAGCTACCAAAACTTTGAAGCCAGAATCAGCCAGAAACTTGAACAGCACTTTTAAATTAGTTGGATTGTCATCAACGATTAAAATTACGCCGTTATCAGTATTTGTGCTTTTCATTTATTTATTCCTATATCTTTAAGGATGCCGCGTATTTGTTTAACTTGAAAACCTTTAGCTAATTCCTGTATTTCTCTGGCAAAAGGTGCAAACCTCACATCTTTTTTTTCTAGGTTAACCGCTCTTTCGATAATACTATTGAGATCGCCCATCATTACTAAATCCAACAAAGCAGCAATCTCTTCTGTAGGGGGGACTACAAGCGAATGCTGAGTTTTGAGTCTAGTATCCTGCGAATGTTCTTCTGCGTGCATATTTGCATTTTCATTATTGCCTTCCTCATAAACCCACTCCAAGTTTAAGTGAACGTTTAACTTGTCTAACAGGTCTTCTACTCGAATAGGTTTGGGTAGAAAATCGTTGCAACCCGCCTCCTTGCTTTTGTCCTGATCGAACTCAAAAACGCTGGCGGAAGTGCCAATCACTACCACATCTTTTAGTTCTGGCGATCGCTTAATCCTTCGGGTGGCTTCAAACCCATTCAACTCAGGCATCATCAAGTCCATCAAGATGCAATCAGGATTCAATTGCTCAGCCTTATTGAGACAGTCTTGGCCATCTGTTGCTTCCACAATCTCAAACCCTAAAGGCGATAACATTTTGACCAATAGTGAGCGATTTTCTTTTTTGTCATCTGCTATGATAAGTTTGCGTTTATAGCCTTTGAAACCTTGTATATTTAATTTGTCTTCTTTCCTATTATCGGCCCAGTCAGAGGCTTCCGGCAAGTCTAGGTCAAAGAAGAAAATGCTACCTTTACCCAAGGTACTTTTTACTTTGATTTTGCCACCCATCAACTCAACTAATTGACGGGTAATCGCCAATCCCAATCCAGTTCCTTCAGTTTTGAGGTTGTGGTCTCCCACCTGATGGAAGGGCAAAAATATTTCTTCTAATTGCTCTGGTGCCATCCCCAATCCCGTATCTTCCACTTGAAACCGAATCTTGCCTTCGTGATAACCTACCTTAAAAGCAACTCCGCCAGCTTGAGTGAATTTTACGGCATTTCCTAACAAGTTAATTAATACTTGGCGCAACCTTTGTTCATCGGCTCGGACTCCGGTAGGAAGTAATGTAATCGGTTCATAAATTAATGAAATGCCTTTTTGTCGCGCCTTAATGCGGCAGATTTCAGCTAGGCCTTCTAGAAATTCTGGAAAATGAAATTCTGTCGGATGAAGTTCCATCTTTCTAGCTTCGATTTTGGATAAATCTAGAATTTCATTAATCAAGTTCAGCAAGTGTTCGCCGCACTGGTGAATGATGTTTAAACCATCTTTTTGCGAGTCAGTTATAGTTTTGTCGCGTTTGAGGATTTGAGCATAACCCAATATGCCATTAAGTGGCGTGCGGAGTTCGTGGCTCATACTCGCGAGGAAATCACTTTTGGCACGGTTGGCAGATTGTGCGACTGTTTCTGCTGTTTGCAAACGCACATTTTTTTCCTGTAACTCTTGGGTTCGTTCTTCTACTTTCGCTTCTAAACTCGCATTGGCTACTTCTAAATCGGTGTACAAACGAGCATGATCAATTGAAATTGCCGCCTGGGAGGATAATATCCGTAGAACTTCTATCCGTTTCGGCGTAAATGCAGCCGCAATTAGATTGTTTTCTAAATAAAGAATGGCAGTTAGCTTGCCTTGATAGATGATGGGGACACACAGGAGAGATTTTGGTTGATTTTGGATGATGTAAGGATCGGTGTTAAATATTTTCTCCTGAACGGCATCGTTTAAAACGAAATCTTTTTGAGTTCTGGTGACGTAGTTGATTACTGAGACAGGTAGCTGCTGGCTGGTTGATACAGGAAGCGATCGCAGCACTTTTACTTCCTCTTTATTCCCGGCTACTTCTATGAAGAATTGACCCTGCTTTGATAAAATGAGCAAGCCAGTTTCAGCACCTGCGTTTTCTATCAATATTTTCATTAATTTTTCTAGCAGGTTTTCTAAGACAATTTCGCCGGAAATGGCTTGAGACGCTTTCATTACCGATGCCATGTCCAGAATTTCTGCCTGGCTACCTGTAGTGGTTAGACTGGCAATTGTTGCAGTGAAGTCGAAGCCAAGGGATGTTTCTGTGACAAGCGATCGCGCTATTAATTGCGGGTATTTTTCTTCTAGATGTTTGACTTTAGCTAAAGCACCCCATCGGCTATAGGCATAATAAGCATCGGTCATGTATGTGCGGGCAATTTTTTCTTTACCCCATGACAGATAAAATTTGGCAGCAAGTTCGTGAGCTAATGCTTGTTCGTTGATATACTCGTTTTCTTTAGCAAGAGCGATCGCGCGATCGAAATGTACGATCGCTTCTACTTTTTGATCTAAAACCCGATGCCTTTCTGCCTCTACTAGATAGAATTTGTGCAGATGATTCATTGGGGCATGATGGGCCCATTTTTGCATTTTTTCTTGATTAGCTTGAACGCGATCGAGGATTTCCTGTTGCTCTGACTCTGAGCGCTCGGCATACACCGCTAACCGCACCAAAGAATCGTAAAAATGGAACAGAGGAACAGGGGGTAATCCTATCAGTGCGTCTAAATACTTCTCTGCTATGGCAGTATTTTCAATCGCTTCTGAGTAATTTTCAAACCAGTAACTAAGTAAAAATTTGTTCCAATATATGTAAGCAACTCCCAATCTGTCGTTTGCTTGCTCGTGTAATGGCAACCTAATCTGCTCATCGCAGGCTTTGCCCTTTAGGCAGCAAATATTTTCACTTTTACTGAGCAGATTTAAAATAGCCTGCCAATAGGTTTCTATATAATGAAGCGCTGTTTCTTGCTTGATTTTATGAATAGCATCTCTGTTGATTGCCATCTCTCTTTCAAGGGCAATAAGTTCTTTGCCGCTAAAGTAAGCTAAATAGGAGTACATCAATAGACCAAATGCAGCATATTGTAAATCTCCGGTCTCCAATCCGCTAGAGTAAACTGACACCAAAGGTTCTAAGGTTTCTCTCAGATGCTCTTTCCAAGGCCGGATAAATATATTTACTATGAGGAGTGTCTTGGCTTTGATTTCTTGAGCATTCAACTTTAACAATAGGCTTAAGGCTAATTGACCAAACTGATAACCTGAATCAATATCTCCCACAACTCCACAAAGAAGAAGACCATAATTGGCATAAGCAAAGGGAGAAACGGAAGCATTCCCATATTGGGCGGATAAATCTACTTGTTTGCACACAGTCAAAGGCACCAGTTCCGGCGCAGCAATGTATGCAGCCGCAAAGATGCTTGATAAAAGCCTCATGGCTGCTAGTTTATAGGGATCGGTCATTTGAGGCAGGTCAACTAAATCCTCAATTCGCAAGCCATTCAAAATTGCCGCAGTTTCCCCTAGTGCCTGCCCAATATCTGACGGGTTTGGCTCTTGGGGAAACTCCACCCCTAACAGCTTTAAAACTTCTAACGCTATATTAACTGCTTCTAGTAGCTTGTTCTGCGAAACATAAGCTTGAATCTGGACTTCATACACTTTAATTTTGTCTAGCAGCGTTTTGGCGGAGTTCTGTACTATCTCAACGAATCTCTGCATTACTTCAAAATTACCGCCCAAAAAAGCTGCCTCTGCTGCTTCCTCATGCAGTGCTAATGTCAATTCATATTGGCTTTTCCAGCTATCTCTCACTAGAAGAGATAAACCCACCTGCAAATATTTAACGGCGGAATCGTGGGCTGTTGCTGCTTTAGCTCTTTGACCCGCTATAAGATTAAGTTCAGCTAGCTCATATTTTTCCGACTCAGAAGTTAGGAAGCTAGTACCATAATTGAGTTGGTTAACCAGTGCGAAAATATTTTCTTTTCGTTCTTGGGGCGTTGTATTTTGCAGTAGTAATTGACCAATTTTCAGGTGAGTTTGTTTTTTCTCTTCATCTGGGATTAGAGAATAAGCGGCTTGCTGCACGCGGTCATGTAAAAACTTGTAGTCAACCTTGACATCTGTTAAGGTAATCTCGCTAAATTCCTCCTGATTAAATACCAGAGGGATTTTGTAATCATTGCTTAGGGGTAAAATCAAACCTGCCTGAAGTGCAGACCACAACTGTGCGGCAGTAACTAAGGTGGTTTCTTCATTGACAACGCTCAAGATTTCTAAATTAAAAGTATTGCCAATACAAGCTGCTAGTTTTAATACTTTCTGTGTCTCATCCGGCAGTTTGCGAATATTTCTAGCAATCAACTCAACAACATTATAATCAGTGATGCCAATCGCCAGAATTTGCTCAATATTCCACTGCCACTCACTTGAGTGTAAGTCATAACCCAGCAAATCTTCTTGATAAAGAGTTTTGAGGAGTTGAGTTAAAAAGAAGGGATTGCCTTGCGTTTTGTTGAAAAGTAGAGACGCGAAATTTCGTATTTCTACAGATAGCGATTCCGAACAAACAAATTTATTTAAAGTATCGGCGATTAATTCTTCAACATGAATGAGTTGTAACGGGCTGAGTACGATATTATTTACCGCCGCACCTGTTTTTTGAATTTTTTCAATTGTCTGGACGGTCGGATGGGTGGGAAAAACTTCGTTATCTCGATACGCGCCAATGAGCAATAAATACTTGCTATCGCTATCGGTTATCAACAGTTCGATTAATTTCAGCGATGCCGAATCCGCCCACTGCAAGTCATCCAGAAACACTACAAGAGGGTGTTTTTGGGTTGTAAACACGCTAATAAACTGTTTAAAAACCCGGCTAAAACGGTTTTGAGATTCTGTTGCTCCTAGTTCCGGTACAAGTGGCTGTTTGCCGATAATTAATTCGACTTCAGGGATAACATCGATAATAACTTGTCCGTTATCGCCTAAAGCGGATAACAAGTTTTCTTTCCAACTTTGGATTTCTGATTCGCCTTCGGTTAGCAGTTGCAGAATTAACGATTGGAAAGCTTGAATTAGGGAAGCATAAGGAATATTTCGTTTAAACTGGTCAAATTTGCCAGCAATAAAATAACCACGTTGCCGCACAATAGGTTTGTGAACTTCATTCACTAAAACAGTTTTACCAATGCCGGAATAACCCGATACCAGCATTATTTCCGTCGTGCCAGCAGCAACGCGATCAAATGTTTTCAGAAGGGTAGTAACTTCTGCTTCACGACCATAAAGTTTTTGTGGTATCAGTAATTGACCTGCTTTATCTGCACTACCGGGTATAAAATTAGGAATTGTTCCAGTAGTTTGCCATTTTAGCAAGCAAGTTTCTAAGTCAAATTTTAATCCCTCCGCACTTTGATAACGTTCTTCAGCAGTTTTAGCTAATAATTTTATTACCAGATTTGAAATAGCTTCAGGAATTTGTGAATTGACCTGATGAGGGGGAACTGGAACTTTAGCAATATGGCAATGTACTAATTCCAGCGGTTCGAGTGCTTCAAAAGGCAATTTACCCGTTAACATTTCATAAAACGTAACGCCCAAGGAATAAAAGTCGGTGCGATAGTCAATTGACCGATTCATTCTGCCAGTTTGCTCTGGCGACATATAGGCGAGTGTGCCTTCTAGTAAGTTGGGGTTGCCAAGCGTTTGATTTTCTCTTTCTAGGCTGGATGCAATGCTGAAGTCGATTAATTTAACTTGCCCAGTTTGCGGGTTAATTACAATATTGTGAGGCTTAATATCTTTATGAATAATTTGGGCTTGATGCAGTTGTGCTAATGCAGATGCTAGCTGTATGGCTATATTTAGGAATTTAGTTACTTCCAGAGAGCGATCGCTTAAATATTTTTTCAGCGATTCTGCCCCAAAATCTGGCAAAATTAGCGCTAAACCGTTGTTATAATTTTCTAAAGCTAGGGGCTTAACAATTCCTTCTATATCTACTGCATTTTCTAAAATTTTATATTCATGTCTTAACCGACTCAGCTCTTCCAGGGTGGGATACTCTGCTTTAAGGGCTTTAACAATTACGGAAGATTTATCTAACTGTCTGGAAGCGCGATAAATAATTGTAGATATACCTTCATGCAAAACTTGAGTAAGTTCGTAGGCGGGAAGAGTAAGCATTATTTTCTAGAAGTAATAGATAGTGTGAACTGACGTAAGAGTAGATGGATGCGTACCGGATTTTACCTAGCTTTATTTATATTTCCCAGCCAATCACCAAATTTTCCAAAGCTAAATAAAGCTAAACATTTAGAAATAGAAATTAGTATTTGCCAACCAACCACTGCCAAACAGTAAAGTTTTGCTAAAATTATCAATACAGCCCTTGACGACATAAGCGATCGCGCCTAGTAGCATATACAAGCGATCGCATTCATACGGTCGGGGCGTAATCTAGACCAGTAAAACTCCACTCTCTGGCTTGATCCGCCGTTTCAGGAAGCGCGGTCATAAAAATTATCGGAATGGCTTGAGTAGATTCTTTAGCTTTCAACTAGCCGGAAGTGTCAAACCCCTGTCTCCCGGACGCGATCGCATCAAATAAACTAAAATTGTCATTATTGGATATTCAGTACCTAATATGCAAAAAAAGTAGTTGAATAGGTAAAAAAGGTAAGTAAATGTCGCCAACAAGCGACGCTAAAGCCTTAGTGAAGTTGATATTAAAGACAGATTCATACTTAAAATATGTTTGGTAAATATGTGATTTTTCAGCGTAACTTGACTCATCGCCAAGAAATACGCAGCCAAACAAAAACAGAATTGCTAAAATTTCATGGGATAGAAATTAACTCTTACCGCCAACAAAAGGGAACAGAAATACTTTTACCCGTAGAGTCATTAAAGTCATATAGTATTAGTCAACGTTGTAGAACTTTGCAACTGCACCAAAAGCCTCGATTCTCGTCAAAGATTTACCATAACTAATTAAGCGTTTAGCTTAGGGATTTAGAAATTTTGATAATTTCCGAGCTAAGAACAACTCTGGCAATACTACTTAAAATTCATGGTGCAAAATGGTAAAACCAAAAAGCAAGGATTTTTTGGAGAAATAAACCGCGCAGGCTCCGCCAACGCGGTTCATTCTTCTTACCCCCCTACCGTATGGCAAAATTTAGTTAACCCCTCTTCATTTAGTCTTCCCAGCATGACCGCAACAATCCCCACCCTCGCCAGCCAATACGACGCCAAAACCACCGAAACCAAGTGGCAAAAATTCTGGGAAGAAAACCACATCTTCCAAGCAGACCCGAATCATCCCGGCGAACCCTACTGCATCGTCATTCCCCCGCCCAACGTCACGGGTAGCTTGCACATGGGACACGCCTTCGAGAGTTCGCTCATTGATACCCTCGTCCGCTACCACCGGATGAAAGGGCGCAATACCTTGTGGGTACCGGGAACCGACCACGCGAGTATTGCAGTGCAAACGATTCTGGAAAAGCAACTTAAAAAAGAAGGTAAAACTCGCTTTGAGTTAGGGCGCGAAGCATTCCTCGAAAAAGCTTGGCAGTGGAAAACTGAATCTGGGGGTACGATTGTTAACCAACTGCGGCGTTTGGGCGTTTCGGTAGATTGGTCGCGGGAACGCTTCACGCTGGACGAAGGCTTATCTAAAGCGGTACTGGAAGCCTTTACCCGAATGTATGAGGAAGGGTTGATATATCGCGGCAATTACCTGGTGAACTGGTGTCCTGGAACTCAGTCTGCGGTTTCTGACTTGGAGGTGGAAAACAAGGAAGTTAATGGTAATCTGTGGCACTTCCGCTATCCCCTCACGGATGGTTCTGGGTATATGGAGGTAGCAACAACTCGACCGGAGACGATGCTGGGCGATACGGCGGTGGCGGTGAATCCCAATGATGACCGCTACAGAGATTTGATTGGGAAAACGCTGATGCTGCCAATTATGCAGCGGGAAATTCCGATTATTGCCGATGAATTGGTCGATCCTGCCTTTGGGACTGGTTGCGTGAAGGTGACACCAGCCCACGACCCCAACGACTTTGCGATGGGTAAGCGCCACGATTTGGCGTTTATCAACATCATGAATAAGGACGGCACTTTAAACGAAAATGCTGGGGAGTTCCAGGGACAAGACCGCTTTGTTGCCCGGAAAAATGTGGTGCAGCGGCTGGAATCAGACGGGTTTTTGGTCAAGATAGAAGATTATAAGCATACGGTTCCTTATAGCGATCGCGGTAAAGTCCCGGTCGAACCCCTCCTCTCTACTCAGTGGTTTGTCAAAATTCGCCCCCTCGCTGACCGGGCGTTACAATTCTTAGACGATAAAAGTTCCCCAGAGTTTATTCCTCAGCGTTGGACTAAGGTTTATCGGGATTGGCTAGTCAAACTACAAGATTGGTGCATCTCTCGCCAACTGTGGTGGGGACACCAAATTCCTGCCTGGTATGCAGTCAGCGAAACTGGTGGCGAAATTACCGACAACACGCCGTTTGTGGTGGCGCAAAACGAGACAGAAGCAAAAGAAAAAGCGACTGCACAATTTGGCGAAAATGTCAAAATAGAACAAGATCCAGATGTGCTAGATACCTGGTTCTCTTCTGGATTGTGGCCTTTTTCTACTCTAGGTTGGCCGGAACAAACCCAGGATTTGACAACTTATTACCCCACCACTACCCTCGTTACTGGCTTTGACATCATCTTCTTCTGGGTTGCCAGAATGACGATGATGGCGGGACATTTTACAGGTCAAATGCCCTTCAAGGACGTTTACATCCACGGTTTGGTACTGGATGAGAACGGCAAGAAGATGTCCAAATCTGCCAACAATGGTATCGATCCACTGTTGCTGATTGACAAATACGGCACTGATGCCCTGCGCTATTCCCTGATTAAGGAAGTAGTTGGTGCAGGTCAAGATATCCGCCTAGAATACAATCGCAAGACGGATGAATCTGCATCGGTGGAAGCGTCGCGCAATTTCACTAACAAGCTGTGGAATGCTGCCCGGTTTGTGATGATGAATCTGGATGGGAAAACGCCGCAACAGCTGGGCAACCCTGCAACAGAGGCATTGGAATTATGCGATCGCTGGATTCTCTCCCGCTACCATCAAGTAGTGCAGCAAAGTAGCAAATACATCGACAACTACGGACTAGGCGAAGCTGCCAAAGGACTTTACGAATTTATTTGGGGTGACTTCTGCGACTGGTACATTGAACTGGTAAAACCTCGCCTGCGTCCGGAAGCGCCAGCAGCATCGCGGCTAGTTGCCCAGCAGACGCTTGCCTATGTGCTGGAAGGGATTCTTAAATTACTCCATCCCTTCATGCCTCACATCACTGAAGAAATTTGGCATACTCTCACTCAAGCTGCTGAAGGCAAAGCTTTAGCGTTGCAATCTTATCCCGAAGCCGATCCCACACTCATCGACCCGGAGAAAGAACAGCAATTTGAATTGCTATTCGGCACTATCCGCACCATTCGCAATCTTCGGGCAGAAGCTGACATCAAACCTGGGGTGAAGGTGCCAGTAATTTTGCAGACCCAAAGCGACAAAGAACGGCATATCCTAAACTTAGGGGAGTCTTATATTCAAGACTTGGCAAAGGTAGAGAAATTAACCATCAAGGGTGCAAAAGCTACCCCGTCGTCTACCGAAATATTAAAGCCGGATTCATCCGCAGAGGTAAATGCCCCTTCTTCTACCGAACCAAATCTCGCGGCATCTGTCAAGGAAAAATCTAGTGCCAATGCCCCGATTTTGTTACCATTTTTATTTTTGGTGCCATTTTTATTTGTGGTGCTTTTTTGTCTTTTTGTAGTGTCAAGGGTTAAACAAATTATTGACAAAGGCAAAATTGACAAAAAGGATATAGCATCAAAACAACTTGGCTACACCCATCCCTCAGAAACCGATTTTAGACCACCAGAACAGGCGAACAGTGAAGAAAGCGCTATGCCAAAAGCGATCGCTGGTGTCGTTGGCACAATCCAAGTTTTAATTCCTCTTGCCGGAGTCGTCGATGTGGACGCACTACGTGCCAAACTAGATAAAAACTTGAGCAAAGTTGAAGCAGAAGCCAAATCCCTTTCCGGGCGTTTAGGCAACGCCAATTTTGTCGAGAAAGCCGCACCTGACGTGGTGCAAAAGGCGCGGGACGCACTAGCCGAAGCGGAGAAACAGGCAGAAATTCTGCGTGAGCGACTGGAGCGGCTCTAAAATCTAGGGACACAGTGGTGTATCCCGGCTTCAATAACACTTTATTCCCTGCGGTATAGGAATAAAAGTGTTATTTACGATATAATACGCCCGTAAACTTAGGGTGCCCAGACGTGTTCGTTTAAAGACAAGATAGCAATGCGATATTTTGCCGAAGTGCAAAAAAATGAATTGTCAGGCGGGGTAGAACTGCGAATCCTTGCCAAACAAACCTCTGAGAATACCTGGGCAGTGATTGATAAAGAATATGTAATTCCCGCCGTCGATATCGAATCCCCGAACGACGGTTGGTTAGTTCTAGTAGAGGTAAGTGAAAATCAGCAGATTCATAGTATTGAAAAAGCGAAAAATTGGGTTTTGGAATTAGTGAAGCAGTACCTAACAAGTAGCATTACTCCCACCTTTTTACAGCAGGAAGCCGAACGCGCTGAACACTGGCGGCAAGACCTAACTTTACAAAGTCAGGAATTAGCCCGCAAAAATTTAGAAATGGAAGCGCGTCGGGAACAAATTCAAACATTGGAACAAGACCTAGAACAGAAAAAAAAGCAACTAGAAGCCTGGGAAGAAGACTTAAAAAGGAGAGGAAATAGTTAAAAAGCGAACAGGCATCCCAATGCTTGTAAAAATGCCTGACGACTCAAGGCGTGGCTTTCGCGTACCAAGCCTACAAGAAAGCAGCGCCGCTAGAGCCAACGCAGGCTAATAGGAACCCCGTTTTCGTTAGGCTTCGTTTGTGGAGTATTGAGGCGCGGATTTTCTATGGGTGTATATTTGCACTCAAGGGGATGCTCCCAAAAGCAAAGGTCAGGATGGCTTTTAACAATTACCAATTAGCCATCCTGACCTTTGCTAAATTGAAATTTGGGGCATGGAAACGCTGGAATGTCTGGGTAGAAAGACACCAGTCTGGGTTCGTTGTGGCTCCCCTAGCAGCACTACAGAGCAATTAAGTTGCTGAACTAATTGTGTAGTAACATCGCTGATTTCCAAACCGCCAGCGGTGCGACGAGGAAGCGATCGCAATACAATCAAATCAACCGACCTAGAAGCATTTAGAATTCCTTGCGCCACATTGTCATTCTTGATAATTTCAACGTTGATGTTGTTACTTCCAGGCGCCCACTTCGAGACTAGCAGAGACAGTTGCGACTGGTTCCACGCTATCTTCGCTGGCGTTGTTCTATTATTACAGACGTTTAACAACGTCACCTGAGCCTGATTTGCCTCAGCCAGAATTTGGGCAAACCGCAACGGTTGTATCGCTTGTCCCGTCAAATTTTCCACCGGAACCAAAATCCGCCGAATTTCTGATGGCGAACCCTGCAACCGCGTCACCGCAACTGGACAGTGAGACGACCACAGGACGCTATCAATCACATTCCCGAACAAACGCGCCCTTAAGCCGGTGCGTCTACCCCAGCCCATTACAATTAAACTCGCTTTTTGTTCCCGGCTGGCGCGGCTAATTCCCTGAGCAACGTTGTCATCAAGGCGCAGCAATGGTACCGCTGTCACACCCAGTTCAACGGCTAATCCTGTGGCTCTCTCAAGTAGCATCTCACCTTGCTGGAATGCCCCTTCCAACTGCGGTGCGTCCATGTGCGCGTGCGCCGTGGTAATCGCTAACGGTACAATCCTTCCCGCTTCATGCCGCGCCAGTAGCGCTGCCATTTCCATTAAATTCCTCTCGGTTTCCGGATTGTAGATAGGTACAACCACTGTAAAAGGTTGGTCTGGCGATGCAGTTATGCCATCTAGTCCAGTTTTGTTAGTTGCGATCGCTTCCGTTTCCGGTACACTCAACCCAGGCGCTACCCGACTGGTAATCAGCGGGCCTAACGTTGCCGTCACCAGCATCAAAACCAGCACGCTGTTTAAAACACCTTCTGTCAGCAACCTCTCACCCGCTGGATTGAGCGCCCGATAGCCCACCAGCGTCGCGGCCAAAGTAGCAGCAACTTGCGGTAGCGACAGCGACCACATCGTTAGCATCTCGCGCCAGTTGTAGCGGTACATTAGTTTGGCAAACAAAGCTGCCAAAAACTTACTACCAATCAAACCCGTCACAATTGCTAGAGTTAACCAGACAGAAGAGAGCGTTTTAATAAAAGCCGGGATATCTATCAGTAGCCCCATATCCACAAAGAAAATCGGGATAAATAAGACGCTACCGACAAAAAGCACCTTTTCCTTTACTGGCCCTTCCCCCAAAACATCATTCACCGCCAGACCAGCTAAAAAGGCTCCGACAATTTTTTCTACCCCAATCAACTGTGCGCCCAACGATGCCAGAAATAGGGCCAACAGTACAAATAAAAATTGATTACCTTCTTCGTTCCCAGAACGTCGGAAAAACTCTTTCCCAGCCCAATCAAAGCCAAACAAAACCGCCGCAGAGTAAATAATTAACGACACCAACAAGGTAAACAACTTAGTCGCCGTAAAGTCACCCGCATGAATGCCCACACAAACGGCTAATACCAGTAACGCCCCAACATCCGTGAAGATTGTCGCGCCAATAGTAACAGTAACGGCTTCGTTTCCTACAACACCCAAACGACTGATAATTGGATAAGCCAAGAGGGTATGAGAGGCAAACAAAGAGCCAATCAAAATTGAAGCATTCCAGTCAAAGTTAAAGATACGCCCTACGATTGTCCCCATAATCAGGGGTACTAGGAAAGTAAAGGTACCAAAACCAATCGAGCGATTCTTGGTTTTGCGAAATTGCTCAATGTCAACTTCTAGCCCCGCCACAAACATTAAGTAAACTAACCCGATGTCTGATAGCAGGTTCATCGTCTCTGATTCGGTTTCCAGCAGCTTCAACCCGTTCGGGCCAAGTACAACACCTGCTGCCAACAAACCAACTAATCCTGGCAGCCGCAACCACCGCTCGAACAGCATAGGGACGGTCAAGATGACCACTAGCAAAATTGCAAACGGAACAATCGGTTGCTCTAAAACTTCTGAAATTGATTCCATAGTCAGGTAGGTTAGGGATTAGTTTTAACCAACATTCTCAAAAATAAGCAACAAAGCTGCTGCAAGTACAGTTGTATTGCTTGAGTTATCTTACAGAAAAAGGGCTTTTTACGCCCTATCTCTATAGAAATAGACAAAAGACAAAGGCAAAAAAAGTTCTTGACTTTTTCCCCTTTCCTTTTTATTACCAATTAGAAAGCCAAAATCAAAACTTTCTAAAGATTAATTTGGCTCAAAATATACCTCAATCTGTCGTAATCGTCTTTGAGAAGAAGGCTCAGAGTGCGTCCTGCTTTGATTAACCAGTCGCGATCGCCTTTGCGTAATTGATAAATTTCTCTAATTGCCGCTCCTGCTAACGCCTCTACAGGCGCACCGTTCACCTGCAATAAGGTTCGCAAAAAATCCAGCTGTTCGCTAAAGTGAATGATTTCTTCCGGTTCGCAGCGATAAACCGCTTGGTGTATTTGCGGCGGACGAGGCGGCAGGTATTGATAAGTTATTCCGCCAACACGCTTGTAACCATTATTTCCCTGTCCTTGTGCCTCAAACCCAACTATGGCAGCGCGAAACTCGGTTTTGAGCATGGCAAAGATTTGAGGTTGTTGCTCTCGCAGTTCCTCTAGTGACAGCCCTAATGCCCGCGCCCGGTGGATGGAATCAATCGGGCTGGTGGTGGCATGATAAACGATAGCATAGACTAAATTGCCTGATTCTTCATCAGTAGACTTGACCCAGCTGCCAAAAGGGGGCATGACTGGGAAGCTCAAGTCTTCGGGATCGAGACACTGTGCCAGGAATTCAGTCGTTGCCGTCTCAATCACTTCAGCAATATGGTTGGGCGAGCGATCGCCAGCAGCAAATTGGGGTAAGGGAAGACGCATAATCAATTATTTATTGCTAATGGCTAATTGGAAAATTGCTATTAGCTATTAGCCATTAGCAATTAGCCATTTACTATTTTGCCTTTTTGCGTCCCGCTGTTGGCTCTAGAATTTCTAATTCTGATAGCTGGAAGGTAATTAGCTTATCCCAATTGCCGCCTTCAAACAGCACCGCGGCTTTATTATCGCTAACTCGTTGAACTAGCCCTTGAAAACCGTAGTAGATATCGTCGATATTCTTCACTCGTACAGCCGTTCCAGGTAAAATCATAATTTCTTCTCAATTAAGTTTTCATTTATTAGCTTAATACAAGTGTCCATTGAATCATGGAATCATGGCTAATTGTTCTATAGCAGTTTAAGGGTTGGGTACGATACATCTGTAGGGACACGGCATTGCCACGTCCCTACCAAACGTTAGAACCGCGATATACTCCACCCAACTCTTGAAACTCTATATTATCTATTAGCCATAATTCAAATGACTAATAACTAAAACTTCAGTCGGTGACGATAATTTGCCACAGATTCTACAATCCCAATAGCAAGGAAGTTTTTCAACATCGCCGAACGACCGTAACTAACCCAAGGAAGGGGAATGCCTGTCACTGGTGCTAATCCCATAGTCATGCCCAAGTTAACCACCACCTGAAACACAATCATCGATAAGACACCAATAGCCAGGAGAGAGCCAAAGTTGTCTTTAGCATTTTGGGCAATAATCACCAAGCGTAGACAGACTAACCAGAAGACCAATAGCAGACAGAAGCCCCCTACCAATCCCAGTTCCTCTCCTATAGCTGAGAAGATGAAGTCGGTATGCTGTTCTGGGATGAAGTTGAGTTGGGTTTGGGTTCCTTTGTGCAATCCTCGTCCCCAAAGTTCACCTGCACCGATGGCGATGCGAGATTGAATCAGGTGATAGCCGCCGCCAAGGGGGTCTTTGTCTGGATCAAGGAAGAGGATGAGTCGGTCTTTTTGATAGTCTTTTAATACGCCCCAAAATATCTGTCCTAATTCGCCGCCGATCAGGTTGACTGCGATCGCTCCAATCGCACCCGACATGGGCCAGGGTAAGGTGCGCCAAGCAATTATACCCATCAGTGCCGTCCAAACGAACCATCCAGGCATAAACACGTTAAAGAGGATGGCGGACATAACTGGAGAAGCGAGCAAAACCAACCAACCTGGATTGGCATTACCCCAGTAGAGCATCCCCAGCACGATCGCGCCAAACACCAGGGAGGTTCCCAAGTCTGGCTGCAAAAATACTAAAGCCCAAGGAACCCCAGTTATTGCCAAAGCTCTCAAAACCGCTGGAATGGTATTGGCGGGACGAGCGTGCAGCAGAGCAGCTAGGGTAATAATTACTCCTAATTTGGCAAATTCCGAGGGTTGGATGTTGAAGCTGCCGACAGTAATCCATCGTTGAGCGCCTTTAGCGCTAGTACCGATGATCATCACCCCGATCAAGGAGAGATTGGTGATGGCGTAGATAATCCAGTGCCACTGGAGCAGGTTTTCGTAACGCGATCGCGCAATAAACATCGCCACTACCAAACCAATCGCGCCCATCAGCCAGTGCCACCACCAATCTGTTAGCCCCAGGTGGAGTTCCGCGCTGCGGATCATCACACCCCCAAGAACGGTAAGACCAATGGTAAGGAACAATAGCAGCCAGTCTACCTCTTGCCAAGGTGCCAGCATCGATCTCCAACGAAAACCAGTCAGTGACTTGTGCAACATTGCTAAAGAAGTAAAAATTAAAAAATTAAAAGGCAAAAGAAAGAATTTTTTTTACTTTTGCCTTTTGTCTTTTGCCTTATGCTAGGGCGGCAATGGAGACTTTAGCCGCTATTTGAGATGCGATCGCAAACAGCGCTTTCGCAGATGCTGACTCTGGTTTGTCAACCACAATCGGCACTCCCGCATCGCCTCCTTCCCGCACAGGCATTTCTAAAGGTACACAACCCAGTAAGGGGACACCCAGTTCCTGTGCTGTCTTTTCCCCGCCTCCAGAACCAAAGATGTCATACTTTTTGTCTGGCATATCTGGTGGAATAAAATAGCTCATATTTTCCACCATCCCCAACACTTTTACTCCCAACTGCTGGAACATCTTCAAGCCCTTGCGCGAGTCTAACAAAGCCACCGTCTGCGGTGTAGTGACAATCACCACCCCAGCCATTGGCACCGCCTGCGCTAAAGTCAACTGAGCATCACCAGTACCGGGAGGCATATCGACAATCAGATAATCGAGTTCGCCCCACTCCGCTTGGTAGAGAAACTGGCGAATGATACCATTTAGCATCGGCCCTCGCCAGATCACAGGCTGATCTTTGTCAATCAAAAACCCCATTGAGACTAATTTGACACCGTAGTTGAAAGCTGGTTCCAGCACCTCGCCAGAAGTGCCTTGCCGTACCGTCATCTGAGCATCCGACAGTCCCAACATTGTTGGGTCATTGGGTCCGTAAATATCCGCATCAATTAAACCAACTTTTGCGCCCATATGTGCTAAAGCCACCGCTACGTTTACCGCAACGGTACTTTTGCCCACACCGCCCTTACCGCTGGAAATTGCCACAATATTTTTTACACCAGCAATCCCTGTGCGATCCGGAAGAGATTTTTGTTGGGGGGTTTCGGCGGTGACATCCACCACCACATCTGTTACTTCTGGTAGGTTCTTTTTCAGCGCCTGTTCGCATTCCTCGACAATGAACTGGCGTAGGGGACAGGCGGGTGTTGTCAGTACCAGAGTAAAGCTGACTTTACCGTTATCAATGGACACATTGCGAATCATGTTCAATTCAACCAAACTCTTGCGGAGTTCGGGATCTTGTACTGGTCGCAATACTTCTAAAACTGAACTAGCATCGAGCATAGGACACTTATATTCCTTATCCCACTTGCAACTGGCAAGTGATCGCCGGAGCGGATTCTCCCACAATAAAGCATCTTAACGGTTGCGAGTGCGCGATCGCGCTATACAGTTGCTCTGTTCTAATTTTGAATTTAAGATTCGGAATTGGTAATTTCCTACTCCCCTTGTTTCACCCTTGCGCTTGTAGACTCACCTGTTCAGCTGCGGAGGCTAATTCAGCGGCTACGCGGGCTGAAGAAGACCGAATAATCCACCAAATTAAAGGCGATAACCAACCGCGCAACGTCACTGAATAAGAAACATACGTGCCGCAGACAGTAGATTCCACCTGGTAAGTCACTCGTTTCTCCACCCCTGGAATCGCCAAAACTCTTGCGCTGAATAACTCGCAGGGACGGACGCGCTCAACAAAAACCCTAATTGGAATTGGCATCAAGCGGGTAACTGCCTTATAGATCAAACCCGGTTTAGCAATCAACCCCCTCGGAACATTAGTGCTGGTAAGAAGAGGATGCCAAGATACATCGCCTAAGTTAATTAATTTTTCCCATAAGACATCCGCGGAGGCGGAACTTACAACGCGATACGTCCGAGCCAGAGAAAAGCGGAAGGAAAAACCTTTTCGACCAACGATGAACTTGAAGGAAAAATTGAGAATCACAACACCCCCGCAGCGAGTCTCCAAGGTAACTCATTATTTTAGAATAAATTATTGGCTTTTAGCATCCCTGTGTAGGATATTTCCACCACCTCTAGCTCCTTCATCTAAATTTGTATAAATATGCTCTTTAGGTTCATTCCCATCTGATTTAAGATAGGCTGTTTGCCAGAAATAACATGGAGTGGGTTGCTTTGAAGCTATATCAGGCTCCTAGAGCTGACTAATTTTAGGGCTGACACAGCGATCGCCAAAATTGCGTATGCTTGTCAAAAGCATGAGTGGCGCCATTGCACCATTGTAGAGAGCGAACCCCTTTCAGGGGTCGTCCCTTGGGACATCACCGGGTTTGCCTGCTTGTGAACTCAGGCGAACTCCCATCCCGATATAGTCAATAGTTTTTACCTTGTCCATCGCTTTTTTGAACAACATTGAATTGAGATTATGACAGTTTCGACTACAGAAACAACATCTAGCAACCTTCTGCCCCCAGATGACTCAAAAGCTAGAGTCAGCCAGTTTATGCAACAGCTGCAAGACCAAATTTGTCAGGGTTTGGAACAGCTGGATGGAGGCGGAACTTTCCGACAAGATGCCTGGGAACGAGAAGAAGGCGGCGGCGGTCGTTCTCGCGTAATCCGCGAGGGTGAAGTATTTGAACAGGGCGGAGTTAATTTTTCTGAAGTCTGGGGACACCAGTTACCGCCATCGATTTTAGTGCAACGTCCAGAAGCTGCTGGACACGGCTTTTATGCTACTGGCACTTCGATGGTGTTACATCCTCGCAATCCCTACATTCCCACCGTTCACCTGAATTATCGCTACTTTGAGGCAGGCCCTGTGTGGTGGTTTGGTGGCGGTATCGATTTAACACCTTATTACCCATTTGCGGAAGATGTCGCCCATTTTCACCGCACCATGAAGCAAGCCTGTGATGCCCACCACCCAGAGTATTACCCGACCTTTAAACGGTGGTGCGACGAATATTTTTATCTGAAGCATCGGCAAGAAACGCGGGGAGTAGGTGGTATCTTTTTTGACTATCAAGATGGTCAAGGCGTTTTGTATCGCGGCCCTGATGCCAAGGGGCCAGCGGCAGATTATAGCAACAAAGTTGGTACGCCAGAGCCGCGCAACTGGGAACACATATTTGCCTTTGTGCAGCAATGCGGTCAGGCATTTTTACCAGCTTATGTTCCCATTGTCGAGCGTCGGCAGTCAATGGAATATAGCGATCGCCAGCGTAACTTCCAGCTATATCGTCGCGGTCGCTACGTAGAATTTAACCTCGTCTATGACCGAGGCACAATTTTTGGGCTTCAGACTAACGGACGCACTGAGTCAATTTTGATGTCTTTACCGCCACTGGTACGTTGGGAATATGGCTATCAACCAGAACCGAACACCCCAGAAGCTGAGCTTTATGAAACTTTCTTAAAGCCGCAAGATTGGGCAAACTGGACACCAGATACAGCGTCCCTGGTCTGAGTTAGACTATGGGAAAATATCCGCTTTGATAGCACAAGTGGGCTATTTTGGCTATATCTGAGGTGAGGGTCAGTGTTTCACATCAACCAGAAAACACATACGACCCAGGACGGTACTACAATCATCGTTTTGGCACCCACTGGACGGCTGGACATCAGAACGGCTTTGCAGTTTCGCGTTTATTTGCAGGAGTGTATCTTAAACCGCAGTCGTCATGTGGTCGTGAATCTCCAAGGGGTAGAGTTCATTGATAGCTCTGGCCTCACCTCGCTGGTAGCGGGGATGCGATACGCAGATAAAGTAAAAGGAAGTTTCCGCCTTTGTCATCCGCTACCAGAAGCCAAGGTGGTGTTTGAAATCACTATGATGGATTCGGTGTTGGAAATCTATGACGACTGCTTAGACTGCTTGGAAAATCCAAATGCCACGCCGAAAATCGGTTCCACCAAAGGAAGCGGCCCATTGCTACCCGGCGCTGAAGGTAAGGAATAAAGATTGGGATTGGAAATTGGAAATTGGGAATTGGGAATTGGGGATTGGGGAATTGGGAATTGGGAATTGGGAATTGTAGGACTCTTACCCAGTCCCCAGCCCCCAGTCCCTAGTCCCTAGTCCCTAGTCCCCAGTCCCCAATCCCCAGCCCCCAGTCCCCAGCCACTATTCTCAAAATCATGCAAAATAGACTTTTGCTACCTGTTATATATGAGTTAGAGTTAGACTACTGAAAGTTCAGTTCATGCGAGCGATCGCACTATAATGCAGCTCCTCTGTAGGTATTAAAGATGGAGCTTCCGGAGCAAGGAGGTCTTGGTGATTCACATCGATCAGAGAACACATACGACTCAAGACGGAACTACAGTCATCGTCTTGGCACCCACTGGACGCCTAGATATTACAACCGCATGGCAGTTTCGCCTGAAGTTGCAGGAATGTATTTCTAAACTCAGTCGCCACGTCGTTGTTAATCTCGGTCAGGTTAATTTTATCGACAGCTCTGGACTAACGTCGCTGGTGGCAGGGATGCGGGATGCTGATAAAGTCAAAGGTAGTTTCCGCATTTGTAACGTTCATCCAGAAGCCAAGCTGGTGTTTGAAGTCACCATGATGGATTCGGTTTTTGAAATTTTTGAAACTGAAGAAGAGGCTCTTGAAGGAGTACCTCGCAGCATGGTCAGCTGAGGCAGTTATTAGCCGCTTTAAGAGTTGGAAAGTTGAAAACTTGAAACGTGGGAACGTTTTGAGAATTTTCAAACTTTCATATTTTTAAATGCCTACTGACAAAGGACTTCAGGTCGGTAGCTCGGTAGAAAAATCTTGCCGCTTGCTGAAAATGTAGGGGCCAAGGAGCGCCCCCCAGATGGCTTTGCCTGTTTGGGGGTCTATCCCTTTGTCAAAGCTTCTAAATTCCTCCTGAGTTGCCTCAAATCCCAGAGCAACTTGGTAAGTTTGCTCTAGATAGGTAAAGCAGCACCGGGTATCAGGTGCAGGTACAGCGGAAAATTTATAACTATTTTGGGCTAAGTCTTGCTGAGTGACAGTTAGGGTGCAGCCTGGTAAAAAATCCATTTGCTCCGGTGTAAGTGTCTTCAGCAACGATGGATTCTGTCCAGCACCCCGGATGCGATCTGGATCTTTGAGCATATAATATTGCACCACAGACCCTTGTGAGGTGTCGCTTTGGCGCAGGCGCAGAATCCGGGGACGATAGGGTTGATCCAGTTTGAGGATGTTGGCTTGCTCTGCAAATAGGGTGAGGCTGTCTTCTGTAAATAAGTGTACTGGTCGCAGCCAAAGACGTAGGTGTACATACCACGCAGGATCTTTTATCGCTTGTTCTCGATTATCAAATTCCCCAGCCAGGTAGCTAGCGAGGAGAGTTAGTTCCGGGGAGAAGGTCATAAAAAGGCTAATGGCTAATGGCTAATGGCTGAATGGCTAATGGCTAAATGGCAATAAACAATTAGCCATTAGCGATCGCAGCGATCCCGCATTTTAGCTTGCTCAGAGGATCTGTAAAACATGAGCTTGGCAAACGTGTCCTTAAAGGAGACAATAGGGTTAAGTTTCCCTTAAAAATTCCCGGTGAATAACGTCCGCACTGTATCAGACACTAAAAGAACTTTTTATAGTCTCCACACCCGCCCCATAAACTCCATCTATCGGCGGGTAGTGGAAGAGTTGATGGTTGAAATGCACTTGCTTTCAGTCAATGTGGACTTTCGCTATGACCCCATATATGGTATGGGGGTGGTAACGTCCTTTAACCGCTTCATGCAAGGCTATCGACCAGAAAGGGATAAAGAACCCATTTTTGATGCCTTGTGTCAGGCAGTAGGGGACAAGACGGAACAGTACGAGCAAGATGCCCAGCGGCTGGAGGAATTAGCTAAGCGGCTTCCAGGTAAAGAAAT
Organism: Trichocoleus sp. FACHB-90; assembly: GCF_014695505.1. Classification (NCBI taxonomy): domain Bacteria; kingdom Bacillati; phylum Cyanobacteriota; class Cyanophyceae; order Leptolyngbyales; family Trichocoleusaceae; genus Trichocoleus; species Trichocoleus sp. FACHB-90. The sequence continues at coordinate 17,580 of NZ_JACJOK010000087.1, read as the reverse complement.
AGTTGCTTGGTTAAACCCAACGGCGGATACTAGGGGTGCTTCAGAGTTACACGATGCAGCTGTAAAGGCGATCGCTAACCATACTCAATTTAAGTACAGCCGTTTGTTTGCGATTGGTCTATACACGCTGCTGGAATTGGCAGACCCAGACTTGGTTAAAGACGAAAAACAGCGAATTGAGGCACTTAGGCACATTTGTCTTGGCTTGAGCCTGCCGGAAGACAAATTGCTCAAAGATTTGGAGTTTTACCGCAGCAATCTGGAAAAAATGGCCCAGATGCGTCTGGTCATGGAAGATGCGCTCGTAGCAGAACGAAAAAAACGGGAACGTTCCGCAGATAAGGGCGTTGTGGCGGCTCCTCCAAATAGTCCTTAAGACTGAATTCGAGGCTCTAGTCTCGAAAAGTCTTTTTACCAGGCAAGAGCCTGGTAAAAAGGGTTATTAGGCTCCGACCTCCTTGGTTGTAGTGAACTCAATTTTTACTTTGTAGAGAATATTTCTAACATCAGACAAACTTAACCTTCTACCCTTTGGTGGGTAGAAGGTTAAGTTTTGTGTTTAATTCAAATGAGAAACGCTGTGGTTTCCTCCAGAAATCCCAAATCTCTGAATTTTTGCGATCGCAAATAATTGTCAAACTCAGATAATGGCGATCGCGCTATAGGGTATGCCGCTTCAGATTCGGCGGTTTGTGATGTAGTCTTAAACGAAAGGGGCTAAGCGTTGAATCAGCTGTTCGGCTGGCAGCACACCCTCAATGCGATCCACTTGCTGACCATTTTTAAAGAGTACCAGCGTCGGCAGGGCGTGAACCTGATAGTTAGTAGCCAAGTCTGGATAGTTATCCGTATCAACTTTTACAACTTGCACGCGATCGCTCATCCGAGTGTTCACCTGATCCAAAATCGAAGCCATCATCTGACATGGGCCGCACCAGGTAGCATAAAAATCTACTAATATCAGCTTTTGGGAACTAGACAGTAACTCTTGGAAACTGCTGAACTGCTTTTTGGTCGCCATATTACAAAATCAGTTTTCTACTCTTTCACGATTATCGTAATCTTTAAAAAGATTAAATCGGTCATTCCGAAGTACGAATCAACATAAGATAATTAGCGCGGTTGCACAATCGCGATCGTGTAAGCCGACGCAGCAAGAGGAATTATTGATGGAAGCATTGCTAAACTACCAGCAACGATTGCAGGGAAAGGTTGCCATCGTTACAGGCGCTTCACGGGGAATTGGTCGAGCGATCGCCCTCGCATTAGCATCTGAGGGAGCCGACGTAGTTGTTAATTATGCCAGTTCTAGTGGCGCAGCCGAAAAGGTGGTGGAAGAAATTACAGCCAAGGGGGTAGGGAGTGCGATCGCGCTAGCTGCCGATGTCTCCAAAGCTGACCAAGTAGACACCCTCTTCAACACCGTAATGGAGAAGTGGAACCGGGTCGATGTGCTGGTGAACAATGCTGGCATTACCCGCGACACCCTGCTACTACGGATGAAGCCGGAGGATTGGCAAGCAGTGATAGACCTCAACCTAACTGGTGTCTTTTTGTGTACGCGAGTCGTCAGTAAAGTGATGCTCAAGCAACGCTCTGGGCGCATTATTAATATTGCCTCAGTTGCAGGTCAGATGGGCAACCCTGGTCAGGCAAACTACAGCGCTGCCAAAGCTGGTGTAATTGGCTTTACGAAAACGGTTGCTAAAGAGTTAGCCAGTCGCGGCATTACGGTAAATGCCGTTGCACCCGGCTTTATCTCCACCGATATGACCAGCAATCTCAAGTCAGAGGAAATCTTGAAATTCATTCCTCTAGGACGCTACGGTGAGGCAGAGGAAGTCGCTGGTTTGGTGCGTTTCCTAGCAGCGGACGCTGCTGCTGGCTATATTACTGGTCAAACGCTTAATGTAGATGGCGGTATGGTGATGGCATAGAACACTATCTCCGGTAGAGACGTTGTATACGTCTCTACATTCTGCCCGCTTAATTCCATAAGCTCAAAGCAAAAGCTGAAATCTCCAGTTAGGGCGTAATTGAGAGATTATGATTGGGGTGTGCTTGCACTAATAAGGTTAAAAAGCGTGTAACTTAGGTAATTTCACTTAGGTGCTGTCCTAACATCTGTTCCAGACTTAATTACTAGAAGTTGCGTAGCAGCAAGTATTAGGAGCAATGATGGACAATCAAAATTTATCCACAGCACAAGCAAATTTAAAGCTTGCACTTTGGAATGTAGAAGCCGAGTCAGTAAAAAGTAGTAAAGTATACGCGCAACTTCAAGAGCTTGGGCTTCCCGAAGAAGTTGTCAGTCGCTTGCATGAACTAATAACCTTTACAAAAAAGGTTACGGGTAAAGTCTTTGCTGTCGGAAAAATTGGGCATTGCTGAATACGGGTATGATTACCCAAAATTTAGAACGAACCTTCGAGGTTTCAGCGATAGCTTCATACCTGCATTCAGCAACACCGAAAAATTGTGCTATTAAAAATTCTTCAGTTCGTCAAGGCTCATCCATTTTTAGTAGTCGGGGCTGGGATAGGTGCTGTAATTGGGGCTGCTATTGCAGGTTTAATAACACGGAGTAACCTTTCAGCAAGCCGCAGAAGCATTCTTCGATCCTTTTCTAGTTGTAGTTGATGCCAGCCGCAATAATGAGGAACGAGATGCCATCATTGGCTTAGATCGGCGGTGGAATCTTTTGTACGTTGTCTACATTGAGCGTGAAAACGACAGGATTCGGCTCATTTCAGCTCGCAAAGCAACACGCAAGGAACGTGAATATTATGAAAGCTGAGGCATTGAAAAAGTGATTAAATAAAAATCGTCCAATGACGACAATTACCATTCGCATTCCTGAAGATGTCATTGAAGATTTGAAGCGAGTAGCGCCATTACTGGGATTTTCTGGCTATCAGCCTTTAGTTCGCGCTTATATTGGTCAGGGACTTCGAGCCGATCTTGAGCGATTAGAGGGTGATACTGTCTCTGCACTGATTGCTAGTCTAAAACGTCATGGTGTTAGTGACGAAGCGATCCATGCCGCACTCAGCGAAGTAATTCATTAGAAACAGAATTTTGCAGCTAAACCAACTTGCGGCGGTGGATAGGGATAATTTGCCGCTATTGAGAGCTAGAGCGATCGCTCTAGCTGTTTATTATGTACCTCCCCCATATCAGTCGAGGTGAGGAGTCTCATACTTTCGGATTAGCACTCTTTGCCACTGAGTGCTAAATTGGAATGCGGAAGCGCTTTTAATACCAAAAATGGCAAAAATCATTGCATTTAATGAAGAATCACGGCGGGCGCTAGAGCGGGGCGTGAATGCCCTGGCCGATGCCGTTAAAATTACGCTGGGACCGAAAGGGCGGAATGTTCTTCTGGAGAAGAAGTTTGGCGCTCCCCAGATTGTTAATGATGGCATTACCGTCGCCAAGGAAATTGAATTAGAAGACCCGTTGGAAAATACGGGCGCTCGACTGATTCAGGAAGTAGCATCAAAGACTAAAGACATCGCTGGTGATGGCACGACTACAGCAACTGTGTTGGCACAAGCGATGATCAAAGAAGGCTTGAAGAACGTAGCAGCTGGGGCGAACCCAGTTAGCTTGCGGCGGGGAATTGAGAAAACAATCGCCCATCTTGTAGAGGAAATTGCAGCGCTAGCGAAGCCAGTAGAAGGCAGCGCGATCGCGCAAGTTGCTACAGTCTCGGCTGGTAACGATGAAGAAGTCGGTGCCATGATCGCTAAAGCGATGGAAAAAGTCACCAAAGACGGTGTAATCACCGTTGAAGAATCTAAATCGATCAGCACGGAACTCGATGTCGTCGAAGGGATGCAGATCGATCGCGGCTACGTTTCTCCCTACTTCATCACCGATACCGAACGGATGGTGGTGGAATATGAAAACGCCCGCATCCTGATCGCCGATAAGAAAATCAACTCGATCCAAGATTTAATTCCCGTCTTGGAAAAAGTCGCCCGGAACGGTGAACCCTTACTGATTATTGCCGAAGACATCGAAGGGGAAGCCCTAGCGACTTTGGTGGTAAACAAAATGCGGGGTGTACTAAATGTGTGCGCCATCAAGTCGCCCGGATTTGGCGAGCGCCGCAAAGCTATGCTCCAAGATATCGCCGTTCTGACTGGCGGTCAAATGATTTCCGAAGAAGTAGGTTTAAGCCTAGATACAGTCTCCCTGGAAATGTTGGGAACTGCTCGGAAAATCACCCTTGATAAAGAAAGCACCATCATCGTTTCTGGGGAAAAAACCGCAGACGTGGAAAAGCGGATTGTCCAAATTCGCAAGCAGCTAGAGGAAACTGATTCAGACTACGATAGAGAAAAGCTGCAAGAGCGGATTGCTAAGCTTGCTGGTGGTGTCGCCGTCATCAAAGTGGGTGCGGCTACCGAAACCGAACTCAAAGACCGCAAGCTGCGAATTGAAGATGCTCTCAACGCTACCAAAGCTGCTGTAGAAGAAGGCATAGTTCCAGGCGGTGGTACAACGCTGATTCATCTGAGCAAGAAAATCGCCGAGATTAAAAATAGTCTGGACGATGAAGAAAAAGTTGGTGCTGACATTGTAGGCAAATCTCTAGAGGCACCCCTGCGTCAGATGGCTGATAATGCTGGTGTCGAAGGTTCTGTGATCGTCGAGAAGGTGCGCGAGACTGATTTCAACATCGGTTACAACGCCGCTACTGACACCTTTGAAGACTTGATTGCGGCGGGGATTATTGACCCGGCGAAAGTTGTGCGTTCAGCATTGCAGAATGCTGGTTCAATTGCTGGCATGGTGTTGACCACTGAAGCCCTGGTAGTCGAGAAGCCGGAGAAGAAAGGTGCTGCTGCTCCCGACATGGGTGGCATGGGCGGCATGGGCGGCATGGGCGGCATGGGCGGCATGGGCGGTATGGGCGGCATGGGCGGCATGGGTATGATGTAGCCCGAACGACTGTTGGCGGAGCCTGCGCGTTAGCGCTTAGTCGCGGCTAGACAAAACTTAGCCCGCCTGCGCGGGCTTAATATAAAGGCGGTTTGTCTTTGGGGACAGGCTGCTTTTTTTTGGCGCGATCGCTCTTTATAAGAGATTTTGTAGGGGCGGGGAAACCTTGCCCTTACTGCTTTTTTGGCGCGATCGCGTATTGCGGAAGTCTAATAAATTGTTACAGTATTGGAAAATTACATTAAACTCCTTGCATTCATTTAGCCGTGAACTAAAGTTCCAGGTTTATAGCTAAAGTCATCCTCATGAATCCTGGGTAAATGTTTCAACCCGTTAAAACGATTTTAAGTTTTAAGCCAGAAATTTATTTCAAAAACATGAATGCAATAAGTCTATTAAATCGCAGCCAAAGATATTATTCCGAACCAGGGGAAGCTTCTGGAAGCATTTACCCCTTCAGAATTCAGCAGGCGAGGCTTTTGAAAGTTTTACTGGAACTAATGCCTAATGCCGCGTTCATGTGTTTTGGGAGGCCCATTTGCGTAAGATGGCACCAAATCCCATTGTTGGGCGCTCCTAAACTTTAGCTTTCCTAAAAGACGGACTATTTCAAACCGGAGGTAAACCAAAAGTGAAGCTCAAAATCCTGGTGACAGCAGCACTGCTAACCTTAATCTTGCCTGTGAATGCGGCGACCGCGCCAGAAAGTGATGTTTCTAAACTTGGGATATTAACTAGGATAGCTGGCGAATACGCAGCAATAGGACAAAGCGATAAAGCGGAGGAACTCTTAGCCCAAGCTCTTCCTCTGGTTCAAGCCATTTCTAATGACTGCGACAAATCGGAGCCGATAGCAGCAATTGCTGGTCAGTATGCAAAAGCAGGACAGCAGGCTAAAGCCAAAGAGTTACTAGACCAAGCAATTCGGGTTGCCAATGCAGCAAAAAACTGTCTTAGTCACAACGATGTTGTGGAAAACTTAGCAGACATCCAAAATCGGTATGTACAGGAAGGACAATATGACCTCGCGCTTCAAACCGTCAGAGGATTAGACAATGAGAATGAGGTATTTAAGATATATGGGCTTTCGTTAATTGCCCACCACTTTGCCGATACCGGACAAGTTGATAAGAGTTCTGCACTTTTAACCGAAATCGTGAAAGTTGCTCAATCTCTCAAGGATGCTCACGCTCAAGCCTTTGCTTTAGCTCGCAGCGCTGTCGAATATGCGAAAGCAGGACAAAACGCCCAAGCCATTGAGTTACTGAATCAGGCAATGAAAGTTGCACCAACTATCAATAATACCAACGAGGGTAAAAGTAACGTACTGGTTGGGATTGCTCGTGGTTACGCACAAGTGGGACAAACTGATCAAGCAATCAAAGCTCTCGATCAAGCCTTGCCCGTTGCGAAAACTATGTCTAACCCGGATTTCAAATTCCATGCTTTGGGTGAGATTGCGGTGCAGTATGCAGCAGTTAACGAGAAGGCGAAAGCGACTGAAATTTTTGGACAACTTCAGTCAATGCTGCAAACCGGAGAACCTGCTTTTAAATCCATATCGTTATCTAGCCTGGCTCATTTTTACGCAAATTCAGGGCAATATGAGCAAGCTCTGCGAATTGCACAAACTATCAAAGATGTCCAAGAGAAAGCTGGAGCGCTGTCTAGAATCGCTGGACACTATGCCGAGAAGGGACAATTTGAGTCGGCACTGCAAGTCGCCCAAACAATAAGTGATGCTAACCACAAAGCTGGGGCTTTGAGTGAAATCGTTCGCAGTTATGCCGAAGCTGGACAACTTGACCAGGCTTTAAAAGTCGCCCAAACTATTGAGCGTAAGTTTGACAAAACCATGATTCTATCTGAGATTGCGGTTAATTACGCCGAGGCAGGGCAACCTGACCGGGCTATTCAGATTGCCCAAACTATTAAGGATATTATGTCTAGCACTAATATCTCTAATGAGGAAAAGGACATAGACTGGATGTTGCCTGTAATTGTCAGCAGTTATGCAAAAGGGGGACAATTTGACAAAGCCCTTAAGGTTGCTCAAAACATTCAGGGCAAGCCTTACAAAGTTAATGCACTGAGTGATATTGCTAGTCAATATGCAGCAAGGCAGCAAAAGGATAAAGCTGCTGCCCTTCTCGCTGAGGCGCTTCAAATCATCCAGCCAATATCGCCCAGACAGTAGTCACAAATCTTTCGTGACCAGGCGGAAGTTTGGTCACGAGGATACACAGGGTGTTTTGCGATCGCTCTTGATGAAATCGAACTATATCTAAGTTTGCCCAGTGTGTACTGATCGAGAAACTGGCCTAAACAGAAAGCCAAGCGGTTGATGCCACCTAAACTGAATAATATCGCATCGGTTAGGAACCCTTGGCAGATTATGTCTACTCCTAAACAGAAGATAGCTGAGTTCTACCCGCCTCGACTCAACCGGATTTTTGTCCGCCTTTTGCAGACTATTGCGCCTCAATTAGTGCGCTGGCGCTTTCAGTTGGATGTGGAGATTAGCCAAGATTGCTTGGAGAAGCTGGAAAACTTGCGAGATCAAAGGCTGCTTCTATTACCCAATCACTCTAACTTCGACGATCCGGCGTCGATGTTTCTGCTATCAGCAAGGCTAGGTGAAGCCTTCAACTACTTAGCTGCTTTTGAGGGGTTCAAAGGGCTGCAAGGCTGCTTTCTTCAGCAAGCTGGGGTCTATTCTATCCGGCGTGGGGTTGCGGATCGCGCCAGTATTGCCCAAACCCTGGAACTGCTCAGCCAACCGAAATGCCATCTGGTAATCTTTCCAGAGGGGGGCTTCTCGTTCCAGAATGACACGGTGATGCCTTTCCGGGTAGGAGCAGTGCAAATTGCTCTACAAGCGATCGCTAAGTTGGTTAAGCGTGGCTCAACTCCGCCCGACTTCTACGTTGTACCCATAAGTATCAAATATCGTTACACCCAGGACATGAATCCGGCGATTGACGCTATCCTGAACCGACTGGAGCAAGCCCTACAGGTAAAAAAAGCATCTAGCTTATACGAGCGGCTGCGCGTTGTGGCAGAGCAAGTCTTGGTAAACTGCGAACAGGAATATGGTATTTACACTCCCGAAAATGCTCAAGAGCCTTGGAATCAGCGTATTTCCAACCTTAAAGCTTTCGTCCTCCACTCCTGCGAAGAAAAACTCGCGATCTCATCCTCTCCCAACGAACTGAACCGGGAGCGTGTCTATAAAATTGAGTACGTCCTACAGTCTAAGACTGAAACTTTAGAAGCCGATGATTTCTGGAATGCCTCGTCCATCCAAAAAGCCGCGAAGCGCCTTTTAAACTTCGATGCCATCTATGATGGTTATGTAGCTGCTGCCCCGACTCCAGAACGCTTTCTGGACACCCTCACGCGGCTGGAAAGGGAGGTGTTCGACATTGACCAACCGCCGCCCAAAGGTCATAAAATAGCAGCAATCTGGATCGGCGACCCAGTAAATCTTAAAGAATACTTTCAGGATTATCAACAGGATCGGTCTGGGACTGTAAATTTCTTAGTGGAAAAAGTCCAGCAGGCTGTACAGAGTAATCTTGACCGTTTAATGCCGTTTTCCCCATTCATCGCCACCCAGCTTCCCAACAAAGACGATCCAGGAGGGCAAGCTTTGAGTTCAAATATGGCATCAAAAAAGTAAATTAGTCTGAATAATATGCTTTTTACTTGATTAATTTTATCAGAATTTGAGTAAACTTAGATGAAATAGTGCAAATAAAATCCTCAATTTGAGATAAATCTGCATGACACAAAAACGCCCCCAACTACGTAACTTCGCGACACAGCCGAATCAAGATGATGAGGAGGATTTGTTTGAATACTTTTACGACAAACCCGGTGCTTTACCGGGGACAATCGTTATTGATAAAAATGCGCCGCTGCCCAAAATTATCTTAATTGACTACAACGAGACTAACCGGACTTGCCTAGCATTACAGTCCCCAGAACAGTGTGCTGAATATTTGGATACCGCGTCGGTTTCGTGGGTGGATGTTCTGGGATTAGGCAGTGAAGAAATTTTACAACAGTTGGGGAAGGTTTTTGATTTACATCCGCTTGTTTTAGAAGACGTGGTAAATGTGCCGCAGCGTCCCAAAGTGGAGGACTATGAAGACCATGTGGTAATTATTGCCCGGATGGTGATGCCCAAGGAAAGTGGGAATAGCTTCTATAGCGAACAAGTTAGTTTAGTATTGGGAAAACATTATTTACTCACTGTGCAGGAAGAACCGCAGCGTGATTGCTTTACGCCAGTGCGCGATCGCATTCGTCACAATAAGGGTACTATTCGCAAGCGCGGTGCCGATTATTTAACTTATGCACTGTTGGATGCCATTATCGATGGATTTTTCCCCGTTCTGGAAGATTACGGCGAACGAATTGAAGATTTAGAGGAAGAAGTTATCGCCAATCCCACACGCAAGACCCTAGACAAAATTTATCAAATTAGACGTGAACTATTGGCACTGCGACGCGCTATTTGGCCTCAGCGTGATGCCATTAATACTCTAATTCGAGATGGCAATAGTCTGGTCAGCGAGGAAGTGCGAATTTACTTGCGAGACTGTTACGATCATGCGGTTCAGGTGATGGACATGGTGGAAACTTACCGAGAACTCTCCTCTGGTTTAATGGATGTTTATATGTCTTCGGTTGGTAACAGAATGAATGAAGTTATGAAGCTTTTAACTGTAATTTCCAGTATTTTCATTCCCCTGACTTTTGTTGCCGGAATATATGGAATGAACTTCAATACAGAAAAATCTCCCTGGAATATGCCAGAACTAAACTGGTATTTTGGCTATCCGCTTTGTTTGGCGTTGATGATAGCGATCGCTTCTGGTTTAATCTACTTTTTCTGGAAGCGCGGCTGGTTCCAGAACTTCTCCACCATTAAGGATAAATAATCGATTCTTTTACGAAATGTTGAAAGGAGAGTTTTGAGTCCGGAACTAATAAATCTCAACTCCTAACCTCCTAAGTCTTAACTCTTACTTTTACACCAATTACTAATCTTGGACGATCGCAATTTACTACTTGTAACAGTTTATATCATCTGCGTTACTTATGTCTTGTACCGGATGGTAAAATCTTTAAATATAACTCAAGTCACAATTCAGTTGAATCAAGAATTACTGAATACGCAACTGGAAGAACAAAACCTAAAAGATATCCTTGAAATTCAATTTAAACTTAAAAAGCGATATCTACTAGAAGATTTGAAAGAGCTGTCAATCAGCATCAAAAATAAATCTCAGCAAGATTTTATAGAAATAGATTGGGATCGCAGTACGCTAACGGATTTTCAAGGGCAATCGCGGCGAGTAATTCGCATAACACCCACTATGCAACTCGACCTATCTGAGCGTCAAGTTTTTCGGGTTATTGCTGCTGGAAATGTCCTCTCAGAAAAGCTGACTGTAGAAGATGTCCTAAAAGGTGACGCAACAAACCCCACCTTGAAAATTAGTGCGCCTTTGTTTGACCTATCAAAGCTCCGAAAAGGCAAAGATACTCAAAAAAAGCTGTACAGCGACTTTATGACCAGAAACCGGACGCTGCAATTTTCTCTGAAGCTGGTGCTGAGGGTAGCTAATACTACCATTGAGGTAGGTAGACTTGTTAATCACATTTTATCTTGCGAATTCATAGTTAGCAAAGTTCCTTGGACAGAGTCTCTAAGCTGGAAACCTAAAGATGACGATTAAAAAGGAAAAAATAATATTATGTTCCAATAGAATTCCCTTAAAAATAGTGGTTTTATTTGGGTTTTTAACTCTACATAAATCCTAAATATGTTGTGGCGAGGCGATTCTTATTGAAGGAAATTTTACAATTTGTTTAGAACTGCTATCGTCGGTGGGGAATAGATAATACGCTGAGCCACCCATTACCAATTCCCAACCATACGCATAACATAAGTATTCAAGCGGACATGAGATGACCAATTCTTCAATTTTTATCTACCCAATGTCCTTGACAGCATATTGAGCTTCGCAGTGCAAACCAGTAGCAATTCTAAAAAGTTCTTGACCAGTGTGTAGGTAGCCATCATCGTAGTTGAGCGTAAACAACTCTAACTCCTCAATGCCATCCGCCACTTGATTAAGACAGTAGTAGAGGTGAACAGCTGCCCCCGCAACGTTGGCAGGATTGGGTAGAGAACGAAAAACCAGCTGAGCTTGTTTGAGGTAGTTGCGACAGTCTTGCAGGTAAGCCTGAAACGCTTCCATTAATTCATCATCAAAAGGATCGGCTGAAAGGTGATCTAGTTGCTCTGCTAGAGGATTGAGAATGCGACACAGCAGGCGGTTGACTGGCACATAGACTTGGCTTAGCCATTGCTGTAGTTGCTCGTCAGCGTCTTGGAAATGCCGATACCCGTAGGATCGTTTCTGGGCGTTATTTGCTGGCGGTTGTCGATACGAAGTCCTTTGGTAGGTCGTCTGGTAGCGACTTTGCTGCTGGTGTTGTTTAGCAACATATTGCTCTTGCCTAGAGCGTTGCTGCAACTGCTGGTCGTAAGATCGCCTTTGGTGGGGGTCGCCCAGTACCTCATAAGCGGCATTAATCCGGACAATCTGCTCGTGATTAGCTGTTTCGCAATGGCTGTCTGGATGAAACAGCTTTACTAAACGCCGATAGGCTTGCTTGATTTCTGCCCCTGTCGCACTGGGGCTAACGTCGAGGGTGTCGTAGTAATTAGAATCTGTCATGGAAATAGTACAGTTACTAATGGCTAATGGCTAATAGCTAATTGGTAATTGGCTAGATTCTTTCTGATTACCCACCACTGTTTGTTCTTAGCTATTAGCCACTAGCAATTAGCATTTGACCGCTAATCGCTACTTTAGCGTTAACTCACCACAGCTGGCACACGCGGTTCTGGATCTTGAAATAGGGGTGTACTTAAGTAGCGTTCTCCAAAGCTGGGCTGAACCACAACAATCAGTCGTCCTTCATTTTCGGGACGTTGGGCGACGCGAATGGCAGCAGCTAGGGCTGCACCTGTGGAGATGCCGGAAAGCAGACCTTCTTCACGGGCGAGACGACGACCGTAAGCGATCGCATCGTCATCTGTCACAGTAATCACCTCATCGATCATCTTCACGTTGAGGACTTGGGGAATAAACCCAGCACCGATCCCCTGAATTTTATGAGGGCCAGGGCGACCGCCAGACAAAACTGGGCTGTTGATCGGTTCGACTGCGATCGCTTTAAAATTCGGCTTACGTCCCTTTATCACTTCCGCCACACCTGTCAGCGTCCCGCCAGTACCAATTCCAGCCACCAGGATATCCACCTGCCCCTCCGTATCTTCCCAAATTTCCTCGGCTGTGGTTTCCCGGTGAATCTGGACGTTTGCTGGGTTACTAAACTGCTGCAACATATACGCATTGGGCGTATTGTCTACAATATCCTGCGCTCTCCTGATACAGCCGCTCATCCCTTCAATGCCCGGAGTCAGTTCCAATTGCGCCCCATAAGCCCGCAACATCGCCCGTCGTTCTGTACTCATAGTGTCTGGCATTGTCAAAATCAGCTGGTAGCCCTTCGCCGCTGATGCCATCGCTAGAGCAATGCCAGTATTTCCGGAAGTCGGTTCTACCAAGATTGTTTTGCCTGGATGGATCAGCCCCTGCTGTTCTGCCACATTAATCATGCTCGCCCCAATGCGGTCTTTCACCGAGGCAGCTGGGTTCATCCCCTCCAATTTCATCACAATCCGAGCCAAACAGCCTTCTGATTGGGGGATACGATTTAGCTGAACTAAAGGAGTCCGACCGACTAATTCTGTAATGTTTTGTGCGATCCGCATAGATTTAAGTAGTTGTTTTTTGTCAGTGGTAAGTCGTGAGCTGCTAAGGATACAGCAATGCCAAATAATCTAGTCGGTTTGATCCGACTTTAGCTGTTAGCCTGCAAATTCATTTGCAGGTGGTTGATGAATCCACTTCACTTTGCCGCCATCCCGCCTGGAAATTAATTTCCAGACTAATAGCGCTCCGTTAAAACGGACTACTTTAACAATTCGATTAATTGTCATCAAATTCATTTGTTCACCTTTTACTTGCTTCTTTTTTTATCGAGTCATCCTCTTGTTCACTGTCTCGTTCTAAAGACACGATAGTAGTTCCGGGAAAATAATATTAATATACTTTTTGGTTTCTAACGTAGGCTATAGCTTTATCGAGTTGTTGACTACCCAGCGAAAACAGTCCATATCCACGTTGCTATCCCAATGATGATCGGGAATTTGGTTTGCTATCATTCATTCAACTGATGACTGCTACTCCCCTTAAGGTTGTCAACAAAATCAGCTATTGAAACTGTGGGTGGAATAAAAGCTACCAGATCAATATAATTTTCTATGCCACGAATAGCATGAATAATAGAAACCAGTATGTCACCTTTACCAATGACATAACTGTATAAAGATTCTCTTTGACAAGTAATCAGAGGTTGACGAGCTTTTGTCCCCCAAAAAACATGATCATAAAGTTGCCACAGAGCCATTAATAGTCTTCCTCAAATTTTTTGGGAATCGAGTCCATTTTAAGGGACTTTCGCTATTAGCCTGGAACTTGAGTCCCAGGCGGGTAAGTGGGTAAGTGAGTCGGTATTAGATGTAATACATTATGTCCAACTGTCGCCTGGAATCTCGCTTCTGAGCCAAATCTTGAAGCGTGTATCCTTGCAAAACTGAGTTAGCTTTCTGATGCACTTCTTGCCATATTTCCGTAACTACCGAACTCTCTACCGTTTTGGGATTGGCATGGTTCTCAGTTGGTTTGGGTTCCAATCCTTCTAGACAATTCACAATTTCTAAAAGCGTAATTTTCCAGGGTTCTCGCGCCAGCAAATAACCACCCTTTGCCCCGCGTTGGCTACGCACTAAACCACCACGTCTTAACGTCGCCAGTAGTTGTTCTAAATATCGGTCAGGTATATTTTGGCAAGCCGCAATCTGCCGAATTTGCAGCGGTTCGCTGTTCTGATAGTGACTAGCTAGTTCTAATAGAGCTAGAAGTGCATATTCAGTTTTGCAGGAAAGTTCCACAAGCTTGAGATTGTGTGTGAGGGATCGTTAACTCTATTATACCCCGGTTCTCCACTGGGGTTTGGTGGTTTAATGCCGCTTGCTCGATAAATTGCTATTGATATGATCGCTCCTCTACTGGTTACTAGGCTGAGCCTCAAGTGAAGAGTGAGGCTCCAGCCGCGCTTTACCCGCCGCTTCGCTAACGCAGAAGGCATTTCCAGGCTCAGCCAGGGAAGGAGAAATAAAAAAAGCCCCGCTGAAGACGGGGCTAAATAATTTGACTTCGAGACGCTTAGGCTTTTTTGGTTGCCTATTATTGCCTAGAAGGTGAATGTAGTTCTCAGGGTACCGATCACAGCGTCATTGTTGTCATCGTTTTGGTTAGGATTGGTCAGCCAGATGACACCAGGAGTAACTGAGATGTTCTCGGTCAGCTGGTACTTGTAGAATCCTTCAAAATGATACGAGCGATCGGTCTTAATCCCTACTGGGCTGCCTTGAACTTCCAGACCTGCGAGGTATGGTTGCACACCTGCAAAAAGTCCTAGTACGTTCCCCCGCTTACCCAAATCCGGGAAAGCAACGCCTAATCCGTAGTACCAAACCTCTCCTCTCGTACTATTCTCAACGGCGCTAATATCAGTCTTACCAACGAAGCCGCTCACGGAGAATCTGTCACTCACTCGCAAGGCACTCGAAAGACCATAGGAGTTAGTTATCAGCGCGGTATTCCTATCCAGTACTAATGGAAACCGAGCCCCTGTCCCAAATGCCGCTTGTGGATCGTTAGCCGCACCAGTACCTATTATTGGGTTCTCGTTCTGTGACCGACTTCCGCCAATGTCGAATATTCCATCACCCCGGTTGTGGTAGCCATGAACGTAGGTTGCAGCCAAGCCGACGCGATCGTTTAAGGTAAAATTCAACTGAGCTATAGCCGAGTAGTCACCGTTGAATAGACCAAACTTATCACCAGGGTTCTCTGCATTATCTGCTAGATAACCCACGGTTAGTGATGTGGGGCCAAGCAGTGGCGCTCTTCCTACACCCAGTCTGATCCCGGCACCCGCACCACCACCGATGCGATAGATGGGACTTTGTTGTGCAAAGGTTGAGAGTGAACCGTTACCCCCGTCTCCGTCATAGAAGTAAGGATTCAAAACTGGAACGTAGTCGGCATGAAGTCCTCCCGTGGCGGCAATGTAAACTTTGGAACCGCCATAGTTGAATTCATATGCCAACCAGTCTATTCCGACGTCGTTGTTGCCTTCGCCAAAACCAAGGTTAAAGGTTTGGGTTCCCTCAAATGTACGTCTATTATCAGGATCATCGGTTAGTCTGAAGGCATTGAGGTTTCCAGCAGCAAGACGGGTGTGCAAGATGTCTGAACCCGTAAAGCTGGTTTGGAAGTCTAAGCGCACCCTGTCGCCGAAGACGGTGTTATCATCAACACCTTCACCAAAGCTGTCCGTAACCGCGAAAATTGCTTCGCCAACCAGTTTGGTTGTGGTGGAGAACTGATTTTCTTCTAGGAATTTGGTGCGTGCTTCCAGGTTGTCTACCCGTGTCCGCAAGGTTGCTAGTTCCGCCCCAAATTCATCGATTAGCCGCTGTAGTGTGGACAAATCTTCTTTGGTGACGAAATCTGCTGTGGACGCGGCAATCAATTTTTCAATTTGCAGCAAACAGGAATTCAAACCAGCAGCAAACTCATAGCGGCTCATAGCGCGGTTGCCGCGATAGGTGCCATCTGGATAACCCGCGATACAACCGTAGCGTTCTACCAGGCTTCTCAGAGCTTCATACGCCCAATCTGTCGGTTGTACGTCCCGCAGCTGGGAAACGTTAGTTACTTGACTCTGAGAGTTATTCCCTTCCCGGCTGTAGCGGTTGATTTGGTCTAAAACGGTGCTGTTATCTACCGTTGACGCTCCAGACGGTGTTTGCGCCAGTCTTGAGTCTGTCGCTGGCATTGCCGGGACAGAAGTGCTAGGCAATGCTTCTAGAGGCTGACTCTCGCTTCTTGCCACCTGGTTTGGTATTTCTACTCCAGATGGTGTTACAGGTAAAGAACTCAAAGCTTCGGCTGATTTCGCCGTTTCCGGACTCTCACTCACTGCCATCTGTTCCGGCGTTTCCACCTTAACGGGTGTCGCGGGGACAGACGCTTCAATGTTAGCCGCCGTCGCTTGGCTGAGGGAAGCTGCCATCTCTTCTGGCAATTTCACATCAGCAGATGTCGCTGAAAACACAGGCAACTGGCTTTCTGCTGCTACTTCCGGTGCAGCTGCCACTGCCACTGGCTGCGATACCTTTACTTTCTCCTCTGTCGTTTGCGACTGAATCGCTTCCATGACCACTGGAGTTTCGGCTGCGATCGCTGCCGATGAAACTACCAAGGCTGCTCCCAAAACGGCTGGGCTTACTAGCAGAGACTTCCACGTTAACTTAGCCATCTTTCCTCTTTTCCTCACACCTTATGCAGAAAGATTGACACCCTTCTTTCATTTTTCATGTAATCGTAGCACAGGTATTAGCCTAACATCATCCCCTTTATGATGAAATGCTTATACCACGCCAATGTTAGAATTTTACTTCTTTTTTGGCAAGAGTTATTCTAACTTTTTAATACCTTGTACTAGAGCAAAATCTTTTTCCGTAAAACTACCACCATCATGGGTAGTCTATAGATTTATCCCCTGTGTTTGTGTATAGTCCAGCAGAGCGCTCTCTAAATTCCGTTGCGATGATGTCTCGCCGCTTCAGCTCACTTCCAATAACTTACAAAGTCTTTGCCTATGCTGCTAAATGGAGCTTTTAGCTTCTGTAAAATCTTTAAATTTCCAGCTGCATCTTATCTTTTTCCTCTCTACCGTCAAGCCTGATAGCTGAGTGATGCCTTCTGGCATTTCCGCTTTCTGTCTTTATGAGCAACTGCGCCTTTATCAGTGGAAGAGAAGTCAAATTGCTGCCTACCTAATTCCTAGCCCCTTAAAAACTATCCGCTCTCACGGGAAGTGATTTGGGATTAACCATTACACTTAGTGTGAGAGCGGTCTAGTTGGGTCTTCAGTTTAGCACCAGACTGCCGGAAGATTCTCCTAGCCAGCCCAGCTCTTTCGCTGCTCTAATCCCACAAGGGGATTAAAACTGGCTTTTAGAGAACAGCCCCGGCGCACAGCCGGTTGACGCTAACCTGATGACCCATAAATTTACTACTATCACTCATGGGCATCACCTCCTATCTACCTTAGCGGTTGGATGTCTCAAAAGGATTAGGGTGTTTATCGCTTGCGAATTCATCACCCTCATTTAAGATAGCACACACAAAAGCGGATTGTGTGTAGCGAGGGAGAAAAAAAAATCCCCTGCTCATCGGCAGGGGATTTGGAAGAGAGGGAGAATAGTTCATCCCCCATCTTTCAGCTTTCTTACAGCGCGTTACCGCGAGGCAGAACTTCTTCAGGGAACTCAAAGTTCTCGTGAGGCTGATCTTGAGGAGCCATCCAAGCGCGAATCCCCTCATTCAACAGAATGTTCTTGGT
>NZ_JACJOK010000086.1:0-2384 GCF_014695505.1 Trichocoleus sp. FACHB-90 | reverse complement strand
AACGAAGAGGTTATGGGTTTAGAAACTTCAACAATTTCAAATTAAGAAGTTTTCTGACTTGGCATTTTGCCAGCTAATTTCAGTTTATTTTACATACCATGTTCGGTAGAGCCCATTTTTCTTAGTTAAGATGCAACTTAAGTGGAAGTTAGATACAAAACTTAAGCACTAGCTATAAACACATAAAAATATCAGGGTAAGCGCACCTCAAACGCTATTTACAGATAGGGTCTAGGTTTTCAATGGGATCGGGTAGTGCAGCTGCTAATACCGTTAGCATATAGGTATCATCCATAGCAGCCTGCTTTGACTTCTGCCGTAGACTGCGCTTGCCGGTCGCTTCTCGATTGAGGACATTGACAGCAAAACGGCGCAAAAGCGCGAGGTTGTGGGGGGCATGGAGAGAACGGACACGGCAACCATCCTCGGCAAACGTGACATCCAGCGTCCAATGTAAAGAATTTTCAATGCCCCAGTGTTGCCGAATCGCCGCAGCAATTCTGGAACTCTGAGGTGGTAAACTGCTTAGGTAAAATTGAATTTCGTGAGTGGTTTTATTCCATAAATGACGGGTGCGTTCAACCACCACAATCGTCTGAAGACCAGCCCATTCATCTGCCTGGTAGAGGGCAGGGAACAAGTCAATCGAAAGAGTCCAGACTTTGCGACTTTCGGTGCGGTGATGTCCTGCTTCGGTAGTGTGTTCTGAAGGCGGAGCTAAAGTGCCCTCAGCACGAGACTTGTTGAGCCATCTATCAACCTGTTGAAACAATGTGGGATGATTTGCTTTGAGGCTAAGGATGTAATCGGCATGAGCCGTATGAATCTGATAGGCGATATCCTTCTGCGTCCCCATCGCATCCAGAGTGACAATACAACCTTGAATATCGAGTAATTCTAGTAACGCTGGAATCGCGGTAATTTCATTCGACTTGTCCTGCACTTTCGTTTGCGCCAAGACGAGGCGATGTTGGGTTGCCCAGGCACTGACCAAGTGCAGTGCTTTAGAGCCTGCTTGACGGTTATAGGAACCATTGACACCCTTGCCATCAATGGCGATGACCTGGATACCCAATTCATCAACCAGTTGTTTAACCCATTGTTCAAAGCATTGTTCAAGTTGTTTGGGATTAATCTGCTCGAACACTCGTCGAAACGTATCTTCACTGGGAATACCATTAGGTAAAGCCAGAAATGTCGATAACCATGCTTGTTTACTCACACCGTAGAGTTCCATGTCTTCCCAACCCTGACCTCCCGCTATCACCGATAAAATGGCAATCGTTAAAATATCTGACAACTGATGTAAGCGTGTCCTTTCAACTCTTGGGTCAGTAATGGACGCAAAACAATCTTGGAGTCGCTGACTCACAGCCGCAGCTTCCAGAATTTTCGGTACTACGATTTGGGGGGCAACCGCGGGCACAAATCCTTTTGCCATGATCTCTGCTGGGGGCTAGGGGATAAGCTAGAGCATCCTCTAATTTAATCGTTCTTGTCACCCCTGCCACTCAAGGCGAATGTTCACCACCTCTTAACCCATTACTCAGCCAAACCGTCTGTATGTTTGGCTACGCTTTTAGATGCGCTTACCCTGATAAAAATATCCCAAAATATCAAAAATTATTGGGGGATATGTCGCCATTTCGATGACAAGCGTTATGCCAAATGTTAATTATTATTAGTAGCAAATACTCATGAGAGTTAGCTCATCAAACTATCATCTCAAACGAGTAAAACAATAGAGCAATTCTCGTATAGCGTGAGGTACATCTTACTTTTTTACCAATTCCCAATTCCCGAAAAACCAGAACCTTGTACCTCATCCAATTGAGAACCGCTATATGAGTAATATCAATTCATTAAATACTGCTACAGTTGACTCCCTAACGCCTTTTATAAAGGGGGAACAAGAAAAATATTTGTAGCAAGCTTTTAGGAAATTAATTAAGTCCACAAATATTACTGCTAAATTTAGGTAGCAATATTTGCCGTAGCCGGCTCTTTTAAGCGAGCTTTTCCCTTGTAGATTAGACCTGTTTTGAAAGTCTCCTTTCATTTTGGAGTGTGAGCGGTACGCTCATGAAAGTCTCTTGCAAAAGTCAAAAATTCACCCTCCTCAGTCCCCCCTTACTAAGGGTATGGTGTACACACAAGTCTTCTCTACTTACGTTTGAGGTTGATAAGCCCCCTAAATCCCCCAATTCTGGGGGACTTTGAACTCCGGTTCCCCCAAATTTTGGGGGGTTAGCAGGGTGGTTTCAATGTCAACAGAGAAAAATGAGGATGGGTTGATAAACCATATTCAACCATCAACCCATGACCCTCATAGATCAATTAAAAACCATTGCAGACCCCCGTAGTCCAAGAGGAAAACGGCATCC
>NZ_JACJOK010000085.1:0-46929 GCF_014695505.1 Trichocoleus sp. FACHB-90 | reverse complement strand
GCTATTCAAAGTCGGTAGAAATGCTGAAGCACTCAGTTCGGTTGCTACTTCACTATCTTAAATTCTGGGATGTTCCTGTTCCTCCATGACTCATACCTTGATTCAGCAACGCCTTATCAAACTGTTTTGCGGAAAGCTTCATCAATGTATTTCGCAAGGCGATAAAAACGCGATTCTCGATTTGAAACGATTTGCCGATCGCCAAAGATTGTTCGACAATCTTTTTGGTTCTTCCAACCCGTAGGGATTCATATTGACGGAAAGCATCTGCGGGATTTGCTTGTTCTAGCAAACATTTGGTAACAACCAGGGCATCTTCAAGTGCCATACACGCTCCCTGTCCCATCGTTGGCAGAGTTGGGTGTGCGGCATCTCCTAGCAACGTGATGTTCTGCTTACCCCATTCTTTAATAGGAATGCGATCGCACAGATCGTTTTTGAGAATACTGGCTTCATCAGTGGCAGCAATCAGTTCGGGAATCGGTTCAGGCCAATCCGTAAACATTTCCTGAAGCTCTCGTTTGCGTCCGACAGGTGCGTCGGCTTGTCCTTGTGAGGCAATGGAAGCCACGTACCAATACATCCGCCCTTTGCCGATTCTCAGAAATCCAAAGGCTTTGCCGGAACCGATGAATTCACAGATGTAACCCGGTTTGTAGGTGCCACGAACGTAAGCAGTCAGCGCCCGATACGCTGTCATTCCTCGATAAATCGGTTGAGCTTCACCAAACAGTTGAGTTCGCACCCGCGAACGAAGTCCATCGGCTCCAATCAGCGCATCCCCCTCGTCTACCAACCCTCCAGCAAAATGGGCGCGAACTTGGGTTCCGACTTGCTCGAACTGCTCGAACGCCTGACCCAAAACAGACTGCTTGCTCGGCAGTTTCTGCCACAGGAGTGCCTGCAAATCAGCGCGATGGATACCGATGGCTGGTACTTCATGGATATCTACACCTACGTTCACCAGTTCTTTGCCTTTTTGGGATAAGAACTGATAGTTCGTAACCACATCGCCCACACGTAACGCATCGTCCAACACGCCTAACTGTTTCAGAACATGGGTAGCATTCGCCCAAAGTGCGATTCCAGCACCCACTTCCCGCAACTTTTCGGTTCGCTCGTAAAGCACAGGTTCCAACCCAGCACGGTGAAGAGCAAGCGCCGTTGCCGCACCTCCAATTCCGCCGCCGATCACAAGGACTTTTTTCGCTGTTTGTGTCATCCGATTACCTGCCACAGTTAAGTTTCGTCTTTATAAACTAACCTACGCGATGTTTAGTTTAGAGGAAATTATTTGCCCGTGTCAACGCCTGAAACATGCGCTTCGGAAGACTTCCTTTGACATGCAAGGAAGCTCCTGTTTATGCTGATTAACGTGAAGGTTAGTTGAAACTCCCTGTATCTGTGGCTCGCCCAACCAAAGTCAAACGCTCATCCAAGGTTGCCCGAAGTCCCCGCGATCGCGAGGCAACCCAGGCTGAGATTCTCGATGCAGCCGTCGAAGAATTTGCTCGGCACGGTCTTGCTAATGCCCGCATTGAAGCGATCGCGGCTAATACGGGCGTGACTAAAGCGATGATTTACTACTACTTCAACAGCAAGGAAGGTTTATATGAGGCGGTATTAGAACGGGGCTTTAACAGATACTTTCGTCCACTACAAGAGCTGGCGTTAGATGAGTTACCAGCTAAGACTGCATTAGAGCAATTTGTGCGCTGCCTGCTGGAGATATTGGTTAAAAATCCTAACTGGCCTCTCATCATGTGCTACGAAGCCCTGCAAAATCAAGGCGAGTATTACAAGCGTGCCAACATCCAGAGCATTGACGCACAATTGATCGCGATTTTAGAGCGAGGCGTTGCAGATGGTAGCTTTCGTCCTCTAGAACCCCGGTTTACTGGCACTGACATTATGGGCATCTGTGTTTTCTACTTCCTGGGTAGAGAGGGTATCAAGCATCTTTTTCCAGGTAAACGAATGCTGAGTAAACAAATGCTCCAATTGCACGTAAAGCAAGCAATTGATTTGATTTTGGCTGGTGTGCAGCCCACTTGAACTACCACACGTCATCCGTTCTGGGTAGAAGCTACGCTTCTATCCTCATAGGGAGCTGCTTCCACCGAGGATTTTCTCCCTGATTTTGGTCTTACGCTCCCTCCGCTAGCAGTTGCCCCGTCCCAGAGGCGAGAAGCTTTAGAGCTTCAGCAACAATATTTTTAGCCGCATTGATATACCTGTCATGATGTGTTCCGCAACTTGGACAAAGCCAGGTACGGATATTGTTGCTAACCGAACTGGCTTGCTCACAACTTCCGTCTCTCCAGTTTCTCCTTCAGCTGCAATGTCCTCTGGTTTGAGTCCCGTTCTATCTCTCCGAAAGGATACACAAAGTTGCATCAGTATTGTCCGCAACCAAACATGACCGCGATCGCTATTATTTTTAATATGCCAAAGCATATCAACCGAAAAGCCAATCATCTCAAACAGCAGTGGTGAAATGTGCAAATTCAGAGCGCAGATTTTAGCTTCCTTATAAGTCGAGACATCCAGGAAAATTTTCCTGGATGTTGCCATCAACTCGGGCAGTCTTGCGACCAGGTGGCAAAACGACTGGGATTGGGTTCGGGGAAAATTTACTCTAAGATTAGAAAATTAATCAGGCTTTGGTCAGAATTACGGGGTAATCTTTGCTATGTCCAACAGCATTGGTGATGTTCTTGAACCCGAAGTTAAAGATTTGGGCGGATTTGAGGCTCGGCGCATCTTGCCTCACGCAACTCGGCAGATGGTTGGACCATTCATCTTTTTCGACCATCTCGGCCCAGCTACCTTTGCACCGGGTCAAGGGATGGATGTGCGACCGCATCCGCATATCAATTTAGCAACACTGACTTACTTGTTTGAAGGGGTGCTACTCCATAGCGATAGTCTCAAGGTTGTTCAAGAAATTCATCCCGGAGCAGTGAACTGGATGACTGCGGGTCGTGGCATTGTTCATTCGGAGCGATCGCCCAATGCGGTTCGGAGTCGCGAAAGACGGCTACATGGCATCCAGACGTGGCTCGCACTTCCTTCGGAACATGAGGAGACTGAACCTTGGTTTCGTCACTACCCAGCTACTGACATCCCCGTTTGGCAAGATGGGGGTGTCGAAATCACACTGATTGCAGGGCAGGCGTATGGTCGCACATCACCCGTTCAAACGTTCTCACCGATGATTTACCTTGATGTACAACTGCCGAGTGGAACCCAGTTCACGCTGCCTCCGGACTATAGTGAACAAGCCGTCTACAGTGTTACAAACGGTCTGAACATAGATGGCGAACCGCTGGAGCCACAACGAATGATTGTACTGAATCCCAATCAGACTGTGAGCATTAGTGCGAAAGCCGACGCTCGTTGCATTGTGGTAGGTGGTGAACCTGTCGGTAAGCGGCACAAGTGGTGGAATTTTGTTTCTAGCCGCCTCGATCGCATTGAGCAAGCGAAAGCGGACTGGAAGAACGGACGGTTTGAGCAGGTTCCACATGAAACCGAGTTTATCCCGCTGCCTGAAGAACCCCTCTCGCGACCTGAACAACCTCTTTAAAAGGCTATCTCAGACTTGTTTTAACGCTGTTCAGCCCTACCTGTTTAAAATTATCTTTTTTAGCCCTCTTTTGTCACTCTGGGTGATTGCAAACGCTGAAACCCTGATATGGCAAGAGGTCTCGCAATAGGTCTACATTTTTGAGTTTCTGATAGAAACTCACGCCTCGAATCCTTACGTCTGGAAGCTTTCAGAGTTTAGCTTCGAGCGTGATTTTCCGAGAGTGACAAAAGAGGGTTAGGTACAGGAGCTTATTCCTATTGAGGCGTGGCGGCAGTTTGTTGCATCCAAAAATCATTCCATCAGCGCTATGCTCGCTTATGCGGGATTGTTTAGCTTGGTGCATGGAAGGAAGAAGATATGCGAAAACTCTTGGAAACAACAGCCCAATTCGCGATTCGCTATCTTGAAGGCTTGGACGCTCGGAAAGTTGCGCCAACGGCGGACGCGATCGCTAATCTCATCCAATTCGATCAACCCCTCCCCAATGAACCTGTTGAACCCGAACTCGTCTTGCAACAGCTCGATGAAATTGGCTCACCTGCATCAATCGCACAAGCAGGTTCCCGCTTCTTCGGACTTGTCACGGGTGGTTCCCTGCCTGCCCCCTTGGCAGCCAACTGGCTCGCCGCCGCGTGGGATCAAAATTGTGGACTCTATCGCATCACTCCAGCCACAGCCTTACTAGAACAGGTAGCTCTGCGCTGGCTCCTCGACGTACTGCATCTCCCCGCCGACTGCGGGGGTGCCTTCGTTACGGGAGCAACCGTTGCTAACTTTACCGCATTAGCCGCTGCCCGCCACGCCGTACTCGAACGAGAGGGTTGGAATGTAGAAGCAGACGGGTTGTTTGGTGCGCCACCGATTACGGTTGCAGTTAGCGAGGAAGTACACCCAAGCTTGTTGAAAGCCTTAGGATTGCTAGGATTAGGTCGAAGCCGAGTGGTGAAAGTTCCCGTTGATGGACAGGGGCGGCTGCGTCCGGATGCCATTCCATCCCTGACTCGTCCTGCGATTATCTGTACTCAAGCCGGAAATGTGAGCACAGGCGCGTGCGATCCAGTTAAAGCAATTTGCGATCGCGCAAGAGAAGTAGGAGCCTGGGTGCATGTAGACGGCGCATTCGGACTCTGGGCAGCGGCCGCTCCATCATTGGCGCACCTCACCGTTGGTATGGAAGAGGCAGATTCTTGGGCGACCG
The DNA here is from genome assembly GCF_014695505.1 of Trichocoleus sp. FACHB-90. Classification (NCBI taxonomy): domain Bacteria; kingdom Bacillati; phylum Cyanobacteriota; class Cyanophyceae; order Leptolyngbyales; family Trichocoleusaceae; genus Trichocoleus; species Trichocoleus sp. FACHB-90. Next base: position 42,139 of record NZ_JACJOK010000085.1, on the reverse strand, counting down.
ATGCTCACAAGTGGTTGAACGTGCCGTATGATAGTGGGTTGGCGTTTGTTCGCGATGCCCATGCGTTGCAAGCGGCAATGGCGATTACTGCGGAGTATTTACCCACCGTCAGCGAGCAGCGCAACCCGTCAGACTATACTCCTGAATTATCGAGGCGTGCGCGTGGCGTTGAAGTGTGGGCAGCATTGCGATCGCTCGGTCGTTCTGGTTTGGCAGATTTAATTGAGCGTACCTGTCGCCATGCCAGACACGTTGCCAAGGAGTTAAAAGCTGCTAGATACCAAGTTCTCAACGATGTGGTGTTGAATCAAGTCTTAGTGTCTTTTGGGGATGCAGAAACGACTCATCGGGTGATTGCTGATATTCAAGCTGAGGGGACTTGTTGGTGTGGCAGTACGGTTTGGCAAGGGCAGACGGCGATGCGAATTAGTGTTTCGTCTTGGGCAACAACGGATGCTGATGTAGAAAAAAGTTTGGCGGCTATGCTGCGAGTAGCTGGAAAATATTGTTCTGGTGAATTTTAGGATTAGCGATCGCTTGACGATTGCAGATTGCGATCTCTCTTTAGTAGTGCCATTGGTTCAGAATGACAAACTGATTCTCAATGGTGTAGTTTCCTGCTTCGAGATTGGCTATTGCTTGCACGATCGCTTGGTAACTCATATTTTTAGCTAGGTCAGGGTTTTGAAATACTGCCAAGATACCTGGATGTACGGGATTAGCCTGATGAAGTTCCTGAAAATCAGCACAGTTACGGGTTAATAGCACTCGTTCCTGCTGTCTTGCATAGTCCAATACAAAAGAGTCTGACCGACTCATCAAATCTGCTTCATTCACAGTAAGTACATCATGACCTGCTGTCTGAAGCAAATTGACGAGGTATTTTGCTTGGGAGTCTTCATCAAGGAGCAGTCGTAGGCTCAAGTGAGACTCCTTTTTCTTCTAGGCGATAGCGTTCCTCGTCTGCCTCTAGCTTCAACAGTTCCCGATGACTTGAGCAATAACGAATAACTTCGTAGATTGCTTTTAGAGGTAAATCCCAGTTTTCTGCTGCTTGTTCTGGAGACATCTCGTTTGCCATCATGTCTTGCCAGACGGTTGAGGCAAGGAGTTTGCGTCCTTTGATGTAGAGTTGCCGTCGCCAAGGATGGGGACGTGTTACTAGATATTGCCAGTCTTCATCCTGGGCTGTATCTTGCAAGGATTGGATGATAGTACTGATGAGTATGAGGCGATCGCTCACGGACAACTGGCGAACCTGCTTTTGGAGTTCTTGCAAGGACATGGGGGTACTCCAACCTAATGCTGGTGTTTGAATTCTAGTATGAGCGATCGCTTCATCGCCACAGCTGAAACGCTTTCTACCATTACCAGTAGCTTATTCTACTAGCACAGTGGATAACTAAAATGTTAGATTTGTTACGTCAAACTAATCTACTGCGATAGGCAATCACACTGCTGCTTGTCTTCACAAGACTTCAATTATGTATCATTTGTGTAGGCTTAGGAAAGCAAAGCATTATTTATCATTCTGCTAGATTGTGATGAGTCTGCTCAACGTACTACTAAATACATGGAGATTTTATGAGTGGCGATCGCATTTTTAATATGAGTGGTGGCACCTACAACCAATCAATACAAGGTAACTCTATTAACATTCAAGGCAACTCTTATATAAATATAAGCCAAGAGATAGCTCAATATGCAGCTCAGATTCAGGAGCGTTTGAATCAGCTTCAAACTCAAGGATATAGTTCACAAGCGGCTCAACAGGAAGTTGCTAAAGATCTAGCCACTCAAGCAAAAAACGAACCTAGCACTAGGACTAAATTAACTAAACTAGGGCATTACTTAGGTAATGCTGCCGCTAATGGATTAATAGGTGAAGCTGTTGTAGAGGTAGTTAAAGTGGCACTAGCATCAGCAGGATTTCCTCTGCCTTAAAAAACACACTAGAGGCTTAAATTAGGCAAAATTAGCAGGAATTCAATCATCAACAATGAGCAACATTATAAAGCAATGGCTTTACTACATTATTGGAATTTTGTTAGTTGCTTTGGGGGCGATGATTGCCGGAATTCTGCTCGTTTGGAGTTTTCCCATTCCTGGTCTAATAGTAGGTGGTATCTTAGTTGGAATTGGTTCTTACTTATGTTTTTTGAGTGATAAGCTAAGGAAAAGAAGGATAAGGATACATTTTCCTGAAGATAGGCTCGATGCTAAAAATCGAAATGTAAGTATGGATGGCGGTACTTACAATGAGCAAATTCAAGGTGATTCCATTAATATACAGGGAAATCAAATATATTTAGGTTCAGATTTATCGGAATTTACTAATCAAATTAAAGAGATATTACATCAACTACAAAATCAAGGATGCGATGCAGTAGCTGCCCAAGAACAAGTTATTGATGAATTGAAAATCCAAATTCCTAAAAATTCTAGAATTAGAACAAAGCTACTTAAGTGGAAAAAACAACTAGGAATTTCTACTAGCAATCGTCCTAATGATAGAGATTTGGCTGAAAGAGTAGTCAATTTTGCCGCTGAAAAATCTTCTAATTTTTTCGGTAACTCGGATTTCAGGGTTGAAGGCAAGTATAAAAGGTTGCATGATTTACTCGAAGCAGAAAAATGGGAAGAAGCTGATGAAGAAACAGTAAAGGTTATTTGTCGCTTAATGCCAGATCGCAGTTATAGATACATCGATGTATATCAGATTCCTCCTAAAGATATTAAAAGAATAAATCAACTTTGGGTCAAATTTAGTAATGGACGGTTTGGTCTTAGTGTTCAGCAAAATATTTGGAGAAGAATATTAAAGGATTACAATGCCAACGAAAATAGATTTTGGATTGATGATTCTGTCTACAAAGTGTTTATTGATCGTGTCGGCTGGCCTAGAGAAAATAACCGTATATATCATAGTGATATAGAATACTCTCTGAAAGCACCACGGGGTCATTTACCTGCAATTTTAATGTTTGAAGATTATTGGTATTCTGGTTATTCTTCCAATTATTGTGATTTTAATAAATTTTTTTTTAAGAAACTTATGGAGCGTGAATATTATAGGATTCCATTTATTCCATCATGGCTAGAAAATTGGTTATTTATTGAATAAATTTAACAATACTCATCTTTATGTTGATGGGCATCGCACGCTCTGGATGTAGAGAATGAACAGTGAGAGTGATCGCAGCATCCATCCTTCCATTATGAAAAAAATTAGATACAGCAGTTTGCAAGTAAGTGAAGTACAGGTGTAGATGCAAAGTGCTTTTCTTCTGGGGATAGCTTGTACTCTATCTACCTGCAAACTGCTGTATATGTATAGCAAAGATGTCGATGCACTTCTAATTGAGCTATCGGATGACGCGATCTCTTATGCAGAAGATGAAGGACGAGTAATTCTTCACTACTCCAATAATGAAAAGTTAGTGCTGATTGAGATTTTAGATTTCAAGCAGTTTATCGCTGAAGATATTATTGCTGAACTTATTTCAACGTCTTGATATTGGCTAATTGCGCTCGCGCAAGCGTTGCTGCTAAGCAGATCGCACGCTCTGGATGTAGAAAATGAATGGTAAGAGTAATCGCATCTTCTCCCCTTTTCCAGTAATCCTCAAACTGGCTTAAGCTCCAAACTGCGCCACAAGTACCACGAGGCAATGCTGCAATAGGGTTTCCACTTTTGTCCGAAATGTTCTGTAGTCTTGCGATCAGGAAGTGTCTCAAGACCGTAGAGTTTCCGAATGCCTGCACGTACACCCAAGTCATCCACGGGCAGAACATCCCATCGTTTGAGACGGAAAATCAGGAGCATCTGCACAGTCCATCGTCCGACGCCTTTGATCGGCGTCAGACTCTTAATAATCGCCTCATCATCCATGACTTCCAACTCCTCAAGGGTGGGCAATTCGTCGAGCGCATGACGTGCCAAGTCTTTAATGTAAGAGATTTTGGGGCGCGAAATTCCCACACGGCGGAGGACTTCATCTGGCGTGTTGAGAACATCTTGCGCTGAAGGAAACAGAGTGTCCGGGTAAAGCTGGAGAAACCTTTGGTGGATGACTTTAGCCACCTTGGTAGAAAGTTGTTGGTGGAGAATTGACCGGGATAGGCAAAAGAACAAATCTCCTTCCAACTCGTGCTGATGCAGTTGACACGCACCAATTTGGTCAATGAGTCGTCCCAGGATAGGGTCGGAATCCTTGAGATGGTCAATGGCGATCGCGTAATTCATCACGATGTTACTAAAAACGTAGAAGCTGTTGTTACCAACACTCCGGTAATTAAACGAAGTGAAACTCAATGTAACTTCTTCACCCTAACGTTACCTAGAAAAATACCTGCACTAAAATTTATTAAGAAGGCGAATGCGCTAGAAGAAGACCAAGGAGTACCTGTGACTACCCAGACCAGTCCACAAGGGGATATAGGTGACGCTGTTGAACAATTTAAAGAGGAAGAGAAAGAACTTTTCCAATGGACAAAGCAGTGGTATCCAGTAGCCGTTGTAGATTTCCTAGACCCATCTCGTCCCCATGCCATGCAGTTGCTAGGAAAGGATATTGTCTTGTGGCGGGATGGCTCTGGTCAATGGCGCTGCTTTGAAGATGTTTGTCCCCATCGACTAGCCCCACTTTCGGAAGGGCGCGTTGAGTCGGATGGCACCCTTCTATGTGCCTACCACGCTTGGCGCTTTGATTCTGAGGGAAACTGCGTTAGCATTCCCCAGTCCATAGATAAGCAGACTGAGGCGAAGCACTGCTCAAACAAAAAGTCCTGTGCTGTTGCTTATCCCACCCAGGAACGTCAGGGTCTTTTGTGGGTATGGGCTGAGTCAGGTCAACAGGCACAAGTTGAAAGTCAATTAAGGGCACCGCGAATTATTCCAGAGCTTGAGGAGGACTCCGACAGGGTAGTGCAGCTTTTTTGGAATGTGCGCGACCTCCCCTATGGATGGGACTTCTTCATGGAGAATGTAGCAGATCCTGCCCATGTGCCCGTCTCCCACCACGGCATTGTCGGCAGTCGGTACAAGGATGCCAAGTACTACGATATGCCTCGCATCCGGGAGATGTCTACCCAGGAAGGATTCTCCTTTGCAATTACACCCACAGCTCCCACCATTGAGCAAGTGGTTCACGACTTTCAACCGCCCTGCCATATGAGAATTGTCTCAACCTTTAAAGATGGCGGGAAGCTCATCCTGGCTTTATACGCCAGTCCGACTCGTCCCGGATGGTGCCGTCATATTGGAGGCCAGGTGTTTGTGAAGAATGAGGCGGGGAAAAGACCGAAAGGCTTAGGAGTCTTTGGACTACCGATGCCGATTTGGTTAGGTCATGTGTTGGGTTCCCTGTTCCTGCATCAGGATGCGGTGTTTCTCCATTACCAGGAGAAGATTCTAGCCAAACGGGGCAAGGACAGATGGCTGGATGCTGTCTATACGCCCAATCCTCAAGACAAGATGGTGATTGCATTTCGTCAATGGCTCTCAAAAAGAGCCGGAGGCGGTATCCCTTGGGATTCAGGATGTATTTCGGAGCTTCCCTCAGCGGAGCGAGACAAGCAGAAGTTGTTTGATGTGTGGACAACCCATACTCAACATTGCCGGGTTTGTCAGGATGCCCTGAAAACGATTAACCGTCTTTCTGTGTTGGCTTATGTAGCTGCGGTGGTGTGTTTTGGTCTAGGCGTGATGGTGGATGCACGAGCTGTGGCGATGAAGGTAGCGGCAGCGTCTATAGAACAAACAGCACCCTCTGTTTTAACGGTTGTCCCTCCTACCGGATTTTGGTTGGCGCTATTGAGTGCAATCTTATTTGCAATAGTGGGATACCTGCTTAAGAAATTCAGTCGGCTCTTCTATGTTTATGAGTTTGAACACGCTCACAATCACTGATATATCAACTAGAGTGAGTGCGATCGCAATGAGTACGCTGTGGTAGTGACTTAACAAACCTAATAGAGTTGCCATCTGCGCGACGCTTCGGTCACGCCTGCTGTAGGATGCAAGGGAGGGCTGTAGGGCGAATACAGCAGCGCTGGACTACGTCCCGCTTCGCTAACGGTATCGCACTCTTGGGTTATTGATAACTAACTAATTGTTGCAAATCACAAATTCATTGTTTCAAATCATAACGTTGATTATATTTCTCTTCGATTATTTGCTCATCGATTATTTCAGTAATTACTATGTGCTATTTGTTGGCAATACCCGCAGTACATCAAAAAAATTTACACCACACACCTCGATAGGAAAATACTATGAGCAACGGAAGTGGATGCCCATTTACGGGCGGCGGTCAGAAATCTCAGCCTCGTCATATGCCGTCGAACCGAGACTGGTGGCCAAATTATTTGAATCTGAGCATCCTCCACCAGCACACCCCCCAGGCCAATCCTATGGGTGAGGAATTCAACTACGCTGAGGAGTTCAAGAGTCTTGACTTAGCTGCCTTGAGGGCAGATATCTACGAGCTGATGACCACCTCCCAGGACTGGTGGCCAGCCGACTACGGTCATTATGGGCCGCTCTTCATCCGGATGGCTTGGCACAGCGCCGGCACATATCGGATTGGCGACGGTCGCGGCGGCGCGGGTTCGGGTAGCCAGCGGTTTGAACCCCTCAACAGTTGGCCTGACAATGCCAACCTCGACAAGGCACGCATGTTGCTTTGGCCAGTTAAGCAGAAATACGGCAAGAAAATCTCCTGGGCCGACCTCATGATCTTCGCCGGCAACTGCGCCCTGGAATCGATGGGCTTCAAGACGCTCGGCTTTGCCGGTGGGCGCGTGGATGTCTGGCAGCCAGAGGAAGACATCTACTGGGGTTCTGAGAAAGCCTGGCTCGGCAATGAGCGTTACGAAGGCGATCGGGTGCTCCTGAATCCCCTCGGCGCTGTTCAGATGGGTCTAATCTACGTCAACCCGGAAGGGCCAGACGGCGAACCCGATCCGGTCGGATCAGGGCGCGATATTCGCGAGACCTTTGGTCGGATGGCGATGAACGACGAGGAGACAGTCGCGCTCACCGCCGGTGGGCACACGTTCGGCAAATGTCACGGTGCGGGTGAGGCGACGCACGTAGGGGCTGATCCTGGGGGTGCCACCATTATCGATCAGGGCCTCGGCTGGAAGAACGCCTTCAACACGGGTGTCGGCGTTGATGCGATCACCAGCGGTATCGAAGGCGCATGGACTCCCACTCCGACGCAGTGGGACAACAGCTATCTCGAAACCCTGTTCAAATATGACTGGGAGCTGACGAAAAGCCCCGCTGGCGCGTGGCAATGGAAGCCCAAGGGCGACGCTGGTGCGGGTACGGTACCCGACGCGCACGATCCGTCGAAACGGCACGCCCCCATGATGACCACGGCAGACATGGCGATGAAGATAGACCCCATCTACAACCAGATTGCGAAGCGTTACCACGATAACCCGGATGAGTTCGCTCTTCAGTTCGCCAAGGCGTGGTTCAAGCTGACGCACCGCGACATGGGTCCCCGCTCACGCTATCTCGGCCCGGAGGTTCCCCAGGAAGAGTTCTTGTGGCAAGATCCCATTCCGGCAGTTGATCATGAATTGATTGATGAGCAGGACATCGCTGCCCTCAAGGGCAAGATTCTTGCTTCGGGACTGTCTGTCTCCCAACTGGTTTCGACAGCTTGGGCGTCGGCGTCAACGTTCCGCTGCTCCGATATGCGCGGTGGAGCGAACGGGGGGCGCATTCGTCTTGCGCCGCAGAAGGATTGGGAAGTCAACCAGCCAGAGCAGTTGGCAACGGTGCTGCAAACCCTGGAGGGAATTCAACAGGAGTTCAACAGCTCGCAGTCTGGCGGCAAGCGGGTTTCACTCGCTGACTTGATCGTTCTGGGCGGATGCGCGGGCATTGAGCAAGCGGCGAAGAATGCCGGTCACGAGGTGACGGTTCCCTTCAAGCCGGGACGCACGGATGCGCTGCAAGAGAAAACGGATGTCGAGTCCTTCGCCATGCTTGAGCCGACTGCGGACGGGTTCCGCAACTACACTAGCGGCAAACACAGCGAATCGCTCGAAGAGCTGCTGGTTGATCGGGCGCAATTGCTGTCCCTGTCAGCCCCTCAGATGACAGCTCTCCTGGGCGGCTTGCGTGTCCTGGGTGCAAACTTTGGAGGATCTAAGCACGGTGTCTTCACCCATCGGCCAGAGGCGTTGACCAATGACTTCTTCGTGAACCTGCTCGACTTGGGCACGACGTGGAAGGCGACCTCTGAAGATGAATATGAGTTCGAGGGGAGCGATCGCAAAACGGGCCAACCTAAGTGGACTGCTACCCGTGTTGACCTCATTTTCGGCTCGAACTCTCAACTCCGCGCTCTCGCGGAAGTTTACGGATGTGTGGACTCGCAGCAGAAGTTTGTGAATGACTTTGTGGCGGCGTGGGACAAGGTGATGAACCTCGATCGCTATGACCTTCGCTCAGTCTTAGCGAAAACCTCTGCGAGGAGTTTTTAAGCCTAGTATCAGCTACGCTAACTTGCAGTAATTTTGAACGCGAGTAGAAGCCAAAGACAAAAATGAGAGCGGCGTTTCAACTTTTCTTGAAACGCCGCTCTCGGCTTTATACCTTGATGCAAAGCTGCTTAAAAACTGCAATTAGGTTCTTGTTGGTGCCTAATTGTGCGATCGTTAACATGACCCAAAGCACACAGAAAATCCAATATATAAAATAGCTGTCCACAACGTTATGTGCAGCTGCATGCAGAGTAAATCTAACCTCTTGATGTACGTCGCTACTTGTTCCGAAGCATAACGACTGAGTTCACCCGCAACCGGAAGCGTAGGGAGGAACGACCGGAGCTGTAGGTTGTCGGAGTGCAACGACTTGTTGTGCCGTTGTTAGACGAGTTTAGCCCGCCAAGAACTCGTCCCACGCTTGCCCAGACCAGGTAAGAGATGGGATCGGAGGAATAGGCGCGATAGGTGGAATCGGAGGAATGGGCGGGATTGGTGGAATCGGTGGGATAGGCGGAATTTGGGTAATTGGAGTGAGAGGGCCATTTGAGGCGTTCTGCACGAATGCTACAGCGCGGCCATGCTTATCTCTGAAGAATCCACTGTCAAATGTGCCCAAATAGCGCGCCTGATAGCTATAAACCGCGCCATTATTGATGAAAGCTCTGCAACGGTTGCTGCGGTCAAGCACGACGCTGTCATTTAGCCAGCCAATCGTTCGCCCGCCCCGGTCAAAAACAGGTGTCATAACTCTTCCTTTTTCTGTTTAAAATTATACTGCGCCCAACCAAGCCGCGCGCGACGGCACAACGTTCGTGTTCAGCGGCAGCTAGTAACTTTTGCATCAATACCAATAACTCGATATCGTCCGCTGCAACACGGTTGTTAGACAGCAGGCTAAACAATTTTCATCAAGCATTGTATATCTTATGAGACGATAAGTTTTTCAACCAAACTTGCACCATTCCATACTCAGCAGCAGTTAGTCTATATTTATGGGCTTCACAAAAGTTTTTAGCTCCACTGGTTAACCTACTAGTAGTTACCACTAAACCTTTGGTTGCTCCTTCCTCATTAACTGTTGTCCAGAAGGCTTTAACTGTATCAATGTCGATTGGATTACTTTCAGAGTAACGTTTGCACTGAATTAAAATCAAATCCGGACCAGCAATTTCGCCTTCCTTCTTTGCAGTAACATCCTTGCCACCATCTCCTCTTCCAGGACCAACTTCAACCTGATAACCGTTCCGTTGAAAATATTCAGCCGTTAAATATTCAAACTGTCGCCATTGAATGTTTCTTAACTGATTAGTTTGTACATTGAGATAGTCAATATATCTCTGATCGAAATACTGACCCGTAATAACCTTGCCTGGAATATCCTCGCTCTCAAATAGGTCTGATAATGGAATGTAACCATCCCACGCTTTTTGAATCGGTAAGCCACGGTTCATAAGATTTCGTCTATGAAACTCATAAAAATCATCAGATTCTCTAAACTTCTGAATGAGCAACTCAATCTCTGGATCAATCTTTGGAAAAGGTAGTAAGTGTGGGAAAAAATCTGTAACATTCAAAATTGTTGAAACAGATCCAATTAATCCAACAAAGTCTTCAGATTGTTTTCCTGTTTTTGTACTTACTTCTCTAAGTAAAAAATTCCGTAAAATTTTCATTGAATTTGAGCAGTCTGAAATTGCACCTATGCTATGCAGGACAAGTAGCAAATTGGTTTCAAGATTCTCTACTCTAACCCGCACAGGTCTAATATCTTCCCCGCACCACCATTTAATAGCTCCACCTAACACATGGACATTAGCTTCAACTTCTGAATGAGTTGCTTCAAGATGTTCAACTAGTTGAGTAAAAGTTAGGGCAAGACCAGACTTCAAACCTACTAATTCTTGCAGGGTGTTTAGTAGGGACTGATTTGTGCTTAAAAAACTACCCATAAATTTATTTCAGGAGTAATTCTTGCTGTCTAACTATAGCGGTTCTTATACGAGTGAGGTACACCAAAATCTAGTATTATCAAGCTTCCCAGTTTTGAGACTGTACCTCACGCAACCGAGAACCGATATATTTATTATACGGAAAGTTTCCGTATAATCTTTTTCTCAATCCTAATACATCAAGCATTATAACGGATTCTTGCCTGAATCTACGGAAAACTTCTTTTTTACCCGCTTATTTAGGTATTATACAGAATTTTTCCGTATAACCACCCTTTACAGGAGGATTATATGGAATTTTTCCGTGTATCCCTTGATGTTATATAGAATTTTTCCGTATAACATCCTTATTTAGGATATTACACGGAATTTTCTGCACAACTTCCAATGGAACAACGTCCAAAGAAACTCCTCGAACAGGTGCAAGATGTTATCAGGCTTAAGCACTATTCTTATCAAACAGAGAAAACCTATATCTATTGGATTAGACGCTATATCCTTTTTCATAATAAGCGCCATCCCAAAGATATGGAAAGTAAGGAAATTGAAGAATTTTTAACACATCTTGCTGTCAATGAAAATGTGGCTGCATCAACGCAAAATCAAGCACTTCATGCTGTTTCGTTTCTCTACAAAGAGGTATTAAAACAAGATTTAGATTTGAAAGTCGATGCAGTTCGTGCAAAGAAATCTAACTATTTACCAACCGTTTTGACAAAAGATGAAGTTTTAGCAATTCTTCAAAAGTTATCCGGCGTATATCAACTTTTAATTAAGTTGCTTTATGGCACTGGTTTACGCTGTGGCAATAATCCCGAATTTAGAGCGAGTGACTCTTGACCGTTCGCTGCATTTGAATAGTTAGGCTTCATTCTTTCTGATTAATGGCACCAAGTGCAGCATGTAATCTCGTTTTCCAATTGGTACACCAGCCATGCGAAGAATATCGTAAGCCGTGACCATATGGAAGTAAAAGTTTGGAATTAGAAATTCATTCACGTAGGCATTACCAGACAACTCGACGTAGAGGCTCTGACCCAAGTCAATGCGCGTCACCTCAGCTAGCTTTGCATCTTCAGCGTTAACACCCAAAAGAAGTTCCTTAGTGTTTGCTATGTGCTCGTATGTCTGTGTGAGAGCTATGACGTCTGGCTCTAGATTATTCGCAGGTTTGCCATCACACCAGAGAGCAAAGTTGCGTGGTTGATTGCAGGTGAAAGCAATCTGTGTACCGAAGGGAAACATATCAGATGCAATGCGCTTTTGAAGGAACGACTCGTCATCACAAAAATGAGTCTGAGCTGACTCCAAAAGATGCTCAAGAGTCGCTAAGCGGCTTTGGAAGAGGGTTCGGATTAAATCTATATTCTGGCTTTGCATTTTGTGATCCCTCAAGTCTTTTCTATGAACCCTAGCTGTACTTAGAACAAATTTCAGCCGAACACTCTTGGCCAGCGGTTGCCAACACTTTATTTAACTCCACAAGTGGCCGCTGCACTAGGGTTGTTATGCCGCGACCACTCCAACAGATATCAATCCTCAGTAGATTGCTTGCTGCTCCAAAAAAGTTGAAGCGCTGACTCATCAAATATGTAGGCGGACTCACCATCCCTAATCACTCGTTTACCAAGCCGAGGAAAAACGCCAACATCTAAGCGTCCTGCTTCTCCACCTATCAGATATACAAGGTCTTCATCGAATGGATTACGAAGATGATGGGGTTGTTGAGGTAGCCCAAAGCCCATGAAGTCTCCTGGTTCGACTTCGTACTCCACATCTCCAATTTCCGCAATACCTCGACCCGACAAAATGTAAACCCATTCTTCTTCATTTTGGTGAGCGTGGAAAATGAAAGATTCCTTGCCTGATGGTACACGAGCAATTGTTACACCAATGCGTTTAAGACCGACAGCACGCCCAAGGAAGCGTAAATAAATTTCTGAATTGGGGTTAAGCGGATGGCGAAACTCAAATGCATCCATTGAATTGATATCTGATGCTTTCAGCAGGGAATGTTGTTCATCAGTCACGTTGATGTCCTCCTATCAAGTTGGTAAAGGGTCTGAGCACCACAATAAAGCCTAAACCGCTCCGCAGACACCCTTCACCTGCCGCCCTACCGCAACCTCAAAATAATTCAATCCTAAGCATCGACAAATAGCCTTTTGGTTGCCTCTTTACCGAAGACTAAGCTGCTTCATTGTTCATAAAGTCACAAATAGCAGCTAATTTGGTGACGGCTTCTCCGCCCAACTATTCTACGTGTTTTATGATGAAAAGATGCAAAAGCTTACGATCACCCGACCTGACGACTGGCATCTGCATCTGCGCGACGGTGCAGCGCTAAAAGCGGTTCTGCCCCACACGGTGCGTCAGTTTGCCCGCGCTATCATCATGCCGAACTTGAAGCCCCCAGTACGCTCGGTAGCTGATGCTGCGGCCTATCGCGATCGCATCCTCGCAGCGATTCCGGCTGGCAAACAGTTCGAGCCGCTGATGACGCTCTACCTCACCGACAACACCAGCCCCGAAGAAATTATCCGGGCTAAAGAATCCCAGTTTGTCAAAGCGGTAAAGTACTACCCAGCCGGTGCAACGACCAATTCAGACTTCGGTGTGACGGACATTCGTCAGTGCGATCGCGTCTTTGAAGCGATGCAGCAGGTAGATATGCCTTTACTCCTGCACGGGGAAGTGACCGCTCAAGATGTTGATATGTTCGACCGCGAGAAAGCGTTTATCGAGCGACATTTGATCCCCCTCAAGCAGCGATTTCCCAACCTGCGCGTGGTGCTTGAACACGTTACCACCTCAGACGCTGTGCAGTATGTCCTGTCTGCCAACAATATCGCTGCAACGATTACGCCACAACATTTGTTATTTAACCGCAATATCCTATTCCAAGGTGGCATTCGCCCCCATTTCTATTGCCTGCCAATTCTGAAACGAGAGGATCATCGTCTGGCACTTTTGCAAGCAGCAACCTCTGGCAATCCTAAGTTTTTTCTTGGCACCGATAGCGCCCCCCATCCCCGCAATGGCAAAGAAAGTTCCTGTGGGTGTGCGGGTTGCTATTCGGCTCTGCATGCTATGGAGTTATATGCAGAAGCTTTTGAGAGCGTTGATGCACTCGACAAACTTGAAGCTTTCGCCAGTTTCTATGGGCCAGATTTTTATCAACTCCCGCGCAATACCGAACAGATTACTTTGACCAGAACAACCTGGTGCGTTCCTGATGAAGTGCCATTTACTGAATCCGGACTTGTGCCCTTACGGGCAGGTCAGGAGATGACGTGGAAAATGCTTGACGCTAGCATGGCTGAAGCTAATTGATTTGGATGATTAGTGTTATAGACACGCTATTCTTTAGTGATTGATGGTCAAAGAATCGGCAAGGACTCTTTACGGCGCAAAAAAGGTTTTGGAGAGGGCTAACGGCAAAGCTAAACGGACGGCAACAATCCTTGCAACTTAACAGATAGCTTATGCTCCGTTTCGGTTCAGCGTGGTGTTAGCTGGCGGTTTCTAGTATTGATTTTAAAGTAGCAGAGAAGGTTTGCCCAATGGTCATCCTCTACGAAAACTCAACCTCATCATACGTATCAGAAGACTAAGATTGCCTTACGCGAAAAAGGAATTGAGTTTGAAGTGAAGTCACCTGACATGAGTGATGGCAGGTTCGGAGGTGATGGGTAAAGGTAAGATAGGTACTGTGTCGAGAGGGGATTGCGATCGCATGATTGCGCTGTGCAAGGAAGGTGAAACCCTGCCCCCCCTGAAAAACTGTCAGACTTAGAATAGAATGAATTTCTGAGGTTCCCTGTGAAGCTAGAGAACATACTATTCCCCGTAGGAATCCTGGCAGTATTTGCGATCGCATTTTTCGCCTACAGTGCTACCGCCGCTCCCTTGCCAGAAGGATTTCCCCCTCCAACGCCAGAAGGGCAAATTGAAGTCAAACAATATCCGGCATACCGTTCTGCTACAGTTCGCTATTCAGGAGAACTCTCAATGGCAGCAAACAGAGCGTTTGACCCTCTCTATCGCCACATCAGCTCTAACAATATCTCCATGACGGCTCCGGTAGAAACCCGTTATCCAGTTAGCACCCTGGAAGCCAGTGAGATAGGCGCACCCAATCAACGAGGTGAAGCGCTTGTTTCATTCCTCTATCGCAGCACTGACATCTACCCTTCTGAGATTGCCCAAAACATTCAGGTAGAAGATATCGCACCCATGACAGTCGTCAGCCTTGGGCTAAAAGGCAGTTACGATTACTCCAGCTATCAAAAGAACATAGAGCGATTAAGGGAGTGGTTAGCGCAGCACCCGGAGTGGACTGTCGTCGGTTCACCTCGCCGCTTCTTCTACGATGCTCCCTATGTCCCCGAACCTGCCAAGCGCAGTGAAATTCAAATTTCAATTCGCCGGGTAGATGGTTAGCCAAAAGCAACGACCTCATAGTGTTCCACTGTTGGGAACGGGTCATAGAAGTGATGCAACCAGGAACGCCACTCTTGGGACTCTGGCGATCGCTCGAAGATTTGGATGAGATCGTCAACGGAGGCGATCGCTCTTGGTTTGGCTTCTAGCATGGAGTGAACTCATCCCTACATGCTTAATGTATCAATATTGAGCGCATAATTCATCGACACAAAAAGCCGCAGGCGCACTTTGATTCCATCGGAAAGATGGAGCCGCTTCTGCGAGTTGACGTTTTTGAGACTTAAGCATGTGGTAGAGTGAATGCAACCAAATGTTCTGTTTATTTGCATAGGAATTCATGAGA
This sequence comes from Trichocoleus sp. FACHB-90, assembly GCF_014695505.1. Lineage (NCBI taxonomy): Bacteria > Bacillati > Cyanobacteriota > Cyanophyceae > Leptolyngbyales > Trichocoleusaceae > Trichocoleus > Trichocoleus sp. FACHB-90. Next base: position 26,893 of record NZ_JACJOK010000085.1, on the reverse strand, counting down.
GCCAAACCGAAGGCTCCCGATTGCTCTGCGCCGGATGAAGGCGTGGAAGACCAAGAGCTGTTGTGGATGTGGTTGCACGCCAAAAGCGATCGCACCCGCACTGTCTATAGAGAGGAAGCGCAGAAGTTTTTAGCTTGGGTCAATAAGCCTTTAAAAGCAGCCACTTTAGTAGACCTCTACAGGTATGTTGACAGTCGTGGGGACTTAGCACCCGCCACCCTCGCTCGGATTGTCAATACGTTGAAGTCTTTGTTTCGCTTTGCTCACGAAGCGGGCTATTGCCCGGTTAATGTGGCTTTGAAACTGAAGCCTCCTAAAGTTCGCAATCGCTTAGCCGAAAGGTTACTTACCCAGCAGGACGTTGTGCGATTAATCGAGAATGCGACGAGCGATCGCAACAAAGTTTTGCTGCTGTTGGCGTATACAACGGGGTTAAGAGTTTCTGAGATTTGTGGCTTGAAATGGCGCGATCTGGTTGCCAAAGAGGGCGGGGGACAACTGGTGGTGCGGGGAAAAGGCGGGAAAACTCGCTACCTTTGGCTCCCGACTCCGGTATGGATGGCTGTGGAACGTTTAAGAGGAACGGCGAGTGCTAGTGACCCCGTGTTTACCTCGCGCAAAGAAGGGGGACATTTAAGCCGCTCGATGGTGATGCGGATTGTCCGAGCGGCAGCTCTAAAAGCCGGGATTGACGCGCCAGTTAGTCCGCATTGGTTGAGACACGCCCACGCCAGTCATGCTCTAGAGCGAGGAGCGCCACTACATTTGGTGCAGCACACCTTAGGACACTCGCAAATTCAATCTGTCGCTGTTTATCTCCACGTTCAGCCGATGGATAGTTCGGTGAGATTTTTGATAGGAGTTGTTTCTGATGAACAAATCAATCAGGTAGAGGGTAACAAGGTGACAGAAGCGATCGCTCCGATAACAGTGGAAGTTCTACCCTCAAGTCTGATTCCAAAGCTTCCCGAATCGAGGAGTGATCAGGACATAGAAGTCAGTTCGGCTGTTGTCGAATAAGCTTGATGGCTTGTCAGCAGCAATAAGAGCTTTATGACTAGAGAAACTTAGGAAATCAAGATTTTTATCGAGTTTACCGAACCCGGAGTTTTCAGTTTCCCGTACTTCTTATTGAACCTAAATTCTGGACGGTAATCATCATTAATTTTGGTGTTAAAACCGAATTAACCAGGCTGTTGTACTGAATAACATAAAAATCAAAGGCAAAGATGCAAGACTGAATCAGTTCAAGGAAAGTAACAGCTATGGTATTAGTTCGTTGGAATCCCTGGCGAGAAATGGCTACACTACAACAGCAAATGAACCGCTTATTTGATGAGGCTCTAGTCCCTGCTACAGTTGGAGAAAAAAGTTTTGTAAGAGTTCCTGCTGCTGAGATGGAAGAGACACAAGATGCTATCCATCTGAAGCTGGAAGTACCAGGAATCGAAGCCAAAGATTTGGATGTGCAAGTTACAGAGAAAGCTGTTTCCATCAGTGGTGAGCGAAAAAAAGAAACTAAAACTGAAGCGAACGGCGTAACCAAGAGCGAATTTAACTATGGTAAATTCCAGCGTGTGATACCTTTACCCGCCCGTATTCAAAATACCCAAGTACAGGCTGAGTACAAAGACGGTATCTTAAATCTGACACTGCCCAAGTCTGAAGAAGAAAAGAATAAGGTCGTCAAAGTTAATTTAGTCCAAACTGCTGCCTAACCCATTCTTTTAGCTAGTAACATTCACCTAAGTCTTAGTCCTGGTTGCTCAATAGCAACCAGGCTTTTTTATTAATGAGCTTAGGTGTATCAAGCTCGTGCTAATGGATTTTTGTTCTGCACGGCTGAGCTGATAGTTTGCTCAATTCTCCTCAGCCTTGTCTCCGGGCGTTTAGCACTTTCAATCCAAAAAAATATATTTTTTTTAGATGAATTACTAAATGCCTCAAAATACCTATTGGCAGTTTCGTTGGCTTCTAATGCTTGCTTTAAGTCTACCGGAATTATTAACTCTTCTATCGCATCTAACGTGTTCCATGAGCTATCTTGTTTTGCCGATTCAATTTTTTCAAGACCCAACGGAGTCATCAACCCTTGTTCTATGAGTTCTTCAATATATTGCTTATTTAATTTTGACCATACGCTTTTCGGTTTTCGGGGTGTAAATATTTGCATATAACGTTCTTCGTCTAAGGATTTGACTTTACTGTCAATCCAACCAAAGCATAAGGCTTCTTTTACCGCTTCGCTATATCGAATGCTGGGTTTACTACTTTTTACTTTGTAGTAGATGAGCCATACACCGACAGAGGTGTGATGGTTTTTCTCCAACCATTCCCGCCATTGTTTACGATCTGTGGCATGAAAGGTTTCTAATTGGTTATCAAATTTCGCCATATATTGGTCAGGGTTCAAAAATTTCTGCTCTTTCAATAACAAACCATTCGTGATATAAAATTGCTAGAAAAAAATCTTCTCCCTTCAGGCGATCGCAAACCGTCATAAATCCAGAGAAAAAGGGGTCGTCATAGTAGGTAGTGTCCTTGAAAAACAGCGTCAGCGAGTTCCCATCTCCGCTCCAAATAGTACGCAGAATCGTGATATTGGGATGATGCGATTTCTCAACGGGTAGAAGCACCCAACGTCCCTCAATTTCCAGGAACTCTGGTTCGTAGTATCTCAGAACCGACTCCCAATTTTCTGGGCCTTCGTGCTTTTCAATAATCCTGTCCCACCGTACTGACTTAACTTTTTCAAGAACTTCTGGGGATAAATCGGATAATTTCATTCGTTTTTCACCCAAGGATTAGTATTAACAACAGCTCATCCTTCAATTGTCTCGCTATACAAGGCTGCTGCAACCTCACCTTTTCCCTTCCAGCAAGTCTAGCGAAATTTTCCTTTGGGTTAGGTTGAAGGGAGAGTGTGTGATCGCCCCGCGAACTGACAAGTCAGGCCTTACGCACTCTTCTGCAAGCATCGGCGCTTACGCTATCGCAAATTCTATATATTGTTTAACATGAGGTGGATGAAACGCTAAAACAATCTCCTCTCGTGCAATCCCTTGGTGCAACAAATCTGTCGCCACCCCATCTTCTGTCCAATCTTCCTCAATCCAAATTTTGTTATCTTTCAAACGGATATGAATCATCACACTCTTAATCCGCCTAATGATTTGGTGATAATACTTTAATCTATCCATTGCACAATTACTTCATTTTCTGCATCAACGATTAACAATTTAACTTGATTGCGATCTATCCACTCTCCGGGCAGGCAATCTCCAGAAGCCTTATCAGTCAATCAATACAAGTTATCCTATTAGAAAAACTTGGTGGCTGTATTTGTTGTTATAAAAAAAATTGGTGATCGCTTCGTATAGAAAAGCTCTAGAGTTTAGAAATGGCAAATGTTTTCGGAGAGTGACAGAAGAGGGATAGGAGGCATTCCAGGATTTATGCAAGAGACTGCCATGAACATATCGCTCACACTCCGGGATGAAGGGAGACTTTCTTTCACAAGGTTTAAGCTTTTATGCGAAGCGATCGCTTCGCAGACGCTTTCGCATAGCGCATAGCGTCCACTTCACGGAATCAGCGACAATAGAAGCCTCAACGCAAACTGCCGCTACTCTCTCTAGAACCCCAAATGGACACCATCAAATACCTCCTGTCGGAAGACCAAATGCCCACTGCCTGGTATAACATTCAGGCGGATTTGTCCACGCCTCTGCCCCCCGTTCTCCATCCCGGCACTGGGCAACCGATCGCTCCCGATGACCTGGCTCCCCTCTTTCCTATGAGCTTAATTGAACAGGAAGTCAGCCAGGAACGTTGGATAGAGATTCCTGACGAGGTTCAGTCCATCTACCGTCAATGGCGACCGACACCGCTTTATCGCGCACGCCGACTGGAGAAAGCCCTCGATACCCCTGCCAAGATTTACTACAAATACGAAGGCGTTAGCCCTGCCGGAAGCCACAAACCCAATACTGCCGTTGCTCAGGCGTACTATAACAAGCAAGCAGGCGTAAAGCGACTGACCACGGAAACCGGAGCCGGACAGTGGGGTTCCTCACTCGCGTTTGCCGGGGCACTGTTTGGGCTGGAAGTGTTGGTCTATATGGTGAAAGTCAGCTACAACCAAAAGCCGTATCGTCGAGCGTTGATGGAAACCTATGGAGCCAGAGTCGTTGCCAGTCCCAGTGAAGAAACCCAGGCAGGGCGCTCAATTCTAGCCGCGTATCCCAACAGCACAGGTAGCTTGGGCATCGCTATCAGTGAAGCGGTAGAAGTTGCCGCCTCTGATGAGGGGAGCAAGTACGCCTTGGGCAGTGTCCTCAACCATGTTTTGCTGCACCAGACGGTGATTGGACAAGAAGCCTTGGCACAGCTAGAAATGGCAGGAGATTATCCAGATATTGTCGTGGGTTGTACAGGTGGGGGCAGCAACTTTGCCGGAATCGCCTTTCCGTTTCTGGGCGCAAAGTTACGGGGTGAGCGAGATGTTGAAATCATTGCCGTGGAACCCGCCGCCTGTCCAACTCTAACTCGTGGCAAGTACGCCTATGATTTTGGCGATACAGCTCACCTGACTCCGCTAGTAAAGATGCATACCTTGGGAAGCACATTTGTACCGGAAGGCATTCATGCGGGTGGTCTACGTTATCACGGGATGGCTGCGCTGGTTAGTCATGTGGTTAACCTGGGACTCGCACAAACCCGCTCTGAATATCAGTTAGGTTGTTTCGCTGCGGGATTGACCTTTGCTCGTGTCGAAGGTATCCTTCCCGCTCCAGAAGCCAACCATGCAGTCAAGGGAGCGATTGACGAGGCATTGAAATGCAAAGAGTCGGGAGAGAGCAAGGTGATTTTGTTTAACCTCTGCGGTCATGGGCACTTTGATATGCAGGCGTACATGGACTATCAGGCAGGAAAACTGGTAGACACCGAGTACAGTGCAGAGGAAGTAGCGATGGCTCTGGCAGGATTACCTGTTGTCGGTTAGGGTTCTGGAGAGCCGATTAATTGCCGCCCTCAGTTTTGTTTGAGTTATGCTCAGTGTCCCTCTCCAACTGCCTGACGCAGATATCGTGTTCTACCCGTCTCTGCTAGATGAGCAGGAAAGCGATCGCTTTTTCACACAACTGACTGAAACAATTGACTGGCGACAGGACTGGATTACTACTTCTAGGTGGAAGTTGTCGTGCGGGTAGTATAAGCAGCAATGCGGTCAACGAACCCAGGCGCAATCAACTTTGCCCAAGGTGTCACTTTGCCTTTCAACGTCATCAGGTGTTCCCGTTTGCGTCGTTCCATCGCCCAGACAATTTGACGCACACACTCGTCTACCGGCATATTCCCCTTACTCTCATCACGAGGACTCTGACCCAATGGTTGCCCATTTGCTCCTAGAGCACGTTGCCGGATGTCAGTTGCAACAAACCCCGGTGAGACAACTAGCACATCCACTTCAGTTCCCTGTAACTCTATACGGAGGGTATCAAAGAAACCTTGCATCGCGTGCTTACTGGCAACGTAACCAGTGCGAGTAGGTACAGCCGTTTTGCCACACAGTGAAGAGATAGCTACCAAAAGCCCTCGACTGGCTTTGAGATAAGGCAGGGCATAGTGGGTGCAGTAGACGGCACCGAGGTAGTTAACCTGCATGACCTGCTCAAAAATGGAGAGGTCTGTAATCTCATCAAAGCGGCTCAGCATTGAAATTCCGGCGTTATTAATCAAAATATCAATCTGCCCAAAGGTGGCGTAAGCTTTCTCTATTAGCTGCTGACAGGCTTCAGGTTGAGTCACATCAGTGGTCAGTGCGATGATCGCGCGAGGCGCAGTGCCAGAGGCAATCGCCACTCCTGGTTGATTGGTGCAAGCAGCAACTGTTTCTTCTAATGCCGCTTGATTACGGGCGGCTAATACTAAATTCGCGCCTTGTTGAGCCAAGGAGAGTGCCAGCGCTTGTCCAATTCCAGCAGACGCACCTGTAAGAATAATTGTTTTGTTCGCAAAACTCATGGTTTACGCCCTAAAATTGTGCGATGTCGAGGGTCACTAGCAACTGTTACCATGTGTTCAAAGCCAACAGACTGCATGGCAGCTTCAACGTTGAACGTGTAGTAATCATCTGACCAGGGTTCCGTACTCTTCATTAACGTGAACAGCACAGGCGGCAGATTCTGAATGACAGACGATTGGGGATTGTTGTCCACAATTGCCAGATGACCACCGGGACGTAATAAGCGCATGGCTTCCCTAAAAATTCCGGTCGTTGCCTGACGGGGTAACTCATGAATCACAAACTGAAGCGTGATTAGATCAAAGAAGCAATCCGGTAACTCAGTCTCTTCGGCATTGGCATGAATCCATTGAGCAATCTCACCTTTGGCATCTCGATGCTGAGCAACACTCAGCATATAGGGCGATAAGTCTAAGCCGACGGTGCGAACCGAACTATCCAACTTGGTTTGATAGAAGCGATGCAATCCCAATGTCGAGATGCCAACCGAGCAACCGATGTCGAGAATGTCTTGCACAGGTTGCGTGATGTGTTGGGCAAGCACTTGATGGAAACTGCTACGAAGCCGTTCCTGTGCGACTTGCCAGGTTAAAGATTCATCTTTCCAAACTCGTAGTGCCATTGCCTGAGTTGCAGATTCTGCCTCAAAGGCTGCCTCCCAGCACAAGTTCCCTTTTTCATAAGCGTGGAAGGGCACTTGATAATAATCAGGATAACGGACTGCGGCATTCGTGACCTGGGGAGCCTGCTGCTGAATCCCAGAGGCTGCTAATTCTTCATAGTGTTTGCGCCAGGGAATGCCATTCTTCTCAGCAGTTTTAATCAGCACCTGGCGCGCCTGCTGCTTCATCACAGCGTAGATAGGTTTGGTCTGAATCAGGAGATTGACACAACGAGAGAGAAAATCATCCCCTGCCCAAGCCGGTTTGCTTTGGAAACTCATGGCACCACAACACAGTCGGAACGCTCTCTATTGTATGTAAAAGGTTGTGTTGACGAGGTTGTGTCCTTAGAGCTACTAGGTTTCAAAGGCATGCTGTCCGCTTCCTGTGAATTGTTCTTGAATTAAACATAAGAACCCCACGGCTATCTCCTCTTGTTTGTCAATTGGATACTTGAAGATTTGCTCTAATCCGTTGATGATACAGTCCAGCCCTCCGGAAATAGTCAGGAACTGGTCTATACGTGTCTGAGTTCCCAGTCCTATTCAGCGGGGGTGTAGTTAAAGAACACAGTGATGAGTGAGCGATTGTCTCTATTGGAGTCGAAGATGCTCATACTTCAATCAATTTCTTATAAACTGCACTTTTGGAAAAGTGCAGTTTTAGATTTATACACTATAGAGAATATGTAGTTTTTCAGTTTTGCATATTTGTAAAATGTCAAGTTTTCAACATACACTTACTGAATATCTACCTAATCTCACCGCGTCACTTGTTCAACGATGCAGACAGTCAGCTCCATATCCTTGGCTGGAGGTCAGGGGAAGACGACAATGGTTTTGTTCGTGGCTCGTCTGTTAGCCGCGAAAGGACATACAGTTTTGGCAATCGATGCCGACCCTCAGAGCAGCTTGACGACTTTCCTGGGTTTCACCGTGGAACCCGACAGCCCCACTCTGCTCGAAGTTCTCAAAAAGCAGGTCGATACTAAGGATGGAATTTACGAGACGAGGTACGACAATCTGTTTTTGATTCCCTCTGATGATGCTCTGGACACGGTGCAAGATTATCTCGCAGGTAGCGGCACTGGTGCTTTGACGCTGGGACGACGGCTAAAGAGTGTTGCCAAACTCTTCGACTATTGCCTGATTGATGCCCCCCCGCAGCGATCGCAAATTTCCCTGACGGTAATTGGTGCATCTGATGGGTTGATAATTCCGGTTGAAGCTTCGGTAAAAGGCTTACAGTCATTGATTCGCACCCTGGAGTTGATTAACGAACTCAACGAAGAGGATGAAACGTTTGGAGGGAGAGTTTTGGGTGTAGTTCCGTTTCGCGATCGCTGGGTGGGGTTGCGCCGCACGACGGAGAGCGAGAGCAACATTGAGTCGATGAAGCAAATTACTACCCAATGGTTTGAAGAGGATTTGGTGCTGCCCTCGATTCGGGAGTCGGAGAAGTTTAAGCAAGCGATTAACCAAGGGTTAACGCTGCACGAAATGGGGCAAGAAGATTTGGCTTATCCAATTGAGGTTCTAGTAGACAAGATTTATTCGTTGAAGAGTAGGCATGACAAATCCTGACATTCGTTCGTTGATTACATCCAAGTCGCGCCCTAAGGTAACTCCCCGCGATGCCTCACTCTCACTTAATCGCTCTAAAGACGTGGAGGAGGAAGCTTCTGACAAGAGTGAAATTAGTGATGCCGACGATTCTGCCCAAATTAATGCTGAGCCTCAAGAGTTACAGCGACTACAGGCGGAGTTAGACAACCTGCCACAGGTTGGAAAGCGGTTGGCAGTTCATTTAGAGCAAGGAATTAGAGCTGATTTACTGCGAGTGTGTGAGTCGGAGGAGATTACGCCAGAAACGTTTATTGAAGCAGCAATAGCCTTGTTGCAGTCCAAACCAGAACTGAAAGAGGAAGTAGTAGCGGATGCCAAGGTGCGGTTGCGTGAACGTAAACGAGCTGGATTAGTAAAGAGGACAATGGCACTGGTTCAAAAGTACAGCGGTTAAGCTTTAATAAGAAACTTCAGTTGGTCATTGAGGTTTGACTTACTAAGCTTACCTGGGACTGCAATCTGCTCCCGGCTCAACATAGAAGTCAATCCTCATCGTCGGTTAATCGGCAACGCTGGAGCGTATTGCAAGCCGCGTCGTTTGAGTGCAGCGTGGATAACTTCAATTTCTTGGGCGATACGCAGTCCTAAAGCTCTGCGGTTGTTGACTTTGCGCTGGTTCGCTTTGGTTGTTCTCAAGGTTTGTAGATCGCTCTAAACAACTAAAGCCACCCTACTTATAGGATGGCTAGCGAGATCACTTCAAATGGATATTTACATTGGGTGATGGGATTCTTAAGGGTTGCCCTTAAGACAGCACAGCGCCTTTAAGAGTTGTTCGGGAATGTCCTGATCATGCTCCAATAGGAAGTCCATCAAGGCGAGATGGCGTAAATCGGCAGGTTGCGGACGGCGGTAGTTTTTACCCCTTCTAAACCAGCGTCGAACGGTAGACATGGAACGAGAACAGATGAAGGCGATCGCTTCGTGATTCACCTGCCATTTGGCGTAGAATTGCTGCGGTGTCATTCCCAGCTGGCAGTATCCGTAGAGGTCGATTAGGGTTTGCTCTTGTTCGGTGAGAGGACGGGGTTTCATGCAGCGTCCTCCAAGGGTTCGAGGTCGTTTTCCCAGGCGATATCGGCAACTGTAATAGCGGCGCTGGGGGAGAGTTGATCGAGCCAGATCAGGTAGCACCACGTCCAAGCGCAGTGGTGGGTAGCAAAGCTGTAAAATCTTCCAATTGCAACACCCCAGTCTGTCTTATCCCTGTCAGGAATCCAGCGCAGTTTGTCGCCGTACAAGTAGCGAGGGGTCTGAACATTGGGGAAGTTGGCAGGCAGGTCAATAGATGGGGGCGGAAATATCAGATGAACTAAGCTGGGGGGTATGTCGGTGCTGCCGTGACGCAAGGCGTTCAAGTAGCCAGCGATCACTTTTCCTTTCAGGTTGGCGGTAAAGTCTTGGATAAGGATCGCGGTTAGGCTTTCGAGTTCGAGTTGGGTATGGTTCATCCACGCTGCATCGAAGTCAGCGTCGGAGTAGGTTTTTAGGCGGGTGAGAAAAGGCGCGATCTGCGCTTCGCAGCAGCGCTTCGCTATCGCAAAATCGTCTAAGGCTTGCTGATAGCCTTTCTGATACAAACACAGGCTGCCACTTCGATAGCTTGGTTTTACCATTGTTAGAGTCTCCTTTTATTGGGGAGCTAAGAGCCAGCGCTGGACTGTGGAAGGTTTGAGCGCTGGCTTTTAACTTTGTAGGAATAGGACAGGATGAATGACACACAGAATAACACAACTATTATGTGTTTCTGTGTGTTTCTATTTATAAAAGAGGAAAACACACAGGAGCGCCTATGATTTATGACATGGCGAAAGTGACTGTGACACTCTATATGGATGAAGAAGACAAGGAGGCGCTGCAACAATTGGCAGACGCGGAGGAGCGCTCTTTGTCTCAAATGGCGGTGTTAATTCTTAAAAGAGCAATTAGACAAGCTCAGGAGGAAGGGAAAATTCTGCCGAATCAGAGTAAGGGGGATGAATAAGGCGATCGCATACTTACCTCATGCCAAAGGCGATCGCATCTAGCAGTTACAGCAGCAGATTGAGTGTGGCAAGCATTGCTGGAAAAGTTGGAAGGGAAGGAATGAGCGATAAGCTTTCTTCGGCATACTTTGCTACCGCACTATCCCTTCCGTCCGCACCAAAACAGTGTTTGATTGCGACACATACGCCCTTGGGATGCTTTCGCCTACAATGAGGCTACAGCAAAGTGGCTAATTAAACTAACTGCTCTATGCCAGAAATCGTAGAGATTCCTATCGAACTAACCCGATTCCAGCTTCCCCAAGCGGTTCACGCACGCTTACAATTTTTATTGGATCGTCAGGACAAGGGCTATACCCTGTCTCAGGCAGAACGACAGGAAGCAGAAGGACTGGTTGAACTGGTGGAATTTTTATCTCTACTGCGTTTGCGATCAACACGGGTGATGAAGCAAGCATAGATGGTAACGATTCCAGCTTCCCTTCGTCGATTAGTCATTCAAAGAGCAGATAACCGTTGTGAATATTGCGGGATATCGCAAATTGGTCAAGTAGCAACTTTCCATATCGACCACATTCTTCCTGTCGTAGCAGGTGGCGAGACGATTGCTGGAAACTTGGCTCTTGCTTGTGTCTCCTGCTCACTTCGCAAGGGTGCACGGCAAAATCTGGAGGATTCGGAGACGGGTGAAGTTGTCTCCATTTTTAATCCTCGCCAACAGGTATGGAAAGAACACTTTGATTGGAACGGTGTGCAAGTTGTCGGGTTGACAGCTACAGGTCGAGCAACGATGCAAGCACTTGATTTGAATCGAGCAACAATGTTAGCGATTAGGGCAGAAGAGCAATTGCTAGGTCGTCATCCACCACCATAAACTTCTATTGACTGAAGTTGCTGTTCTAAGGACTTTTGGGACGTGAACTCAGACAGACAAAGCTAATGTACATGCCCTCACAAATAACGTAACGGTCTAACGATTGAGCTAACCGGACAGAGACAAGGTTTGCAACTCAACAGACAGCTTATTAGTCTGTTGTGGTTCAGCGATTTATTTGAACAGAGCTGCTACAGGAGAAAATCTAGACATTGACCGACATGCTCATAATAATCTAGATACTCTTCTTTTGTAACCTCCCAAGCGAGGCTCCCGTCAGAACCAGGATGAGAAACACTATTAGAGTTTCTGCGATCAAACAAATTTCTTATTTTTATACATGTTTCATGCCGGATACCTTTTGACTGTAGGAATCTGACTACATCGTTAACATCATAATTCTTCTTCCCTTTTTCCTGTTTGATACAAACGGCATGAATTTCATTGACTAGGTGATTAAGTGCAACTGAATAGGATGTACTCCTCTCACTCAAAATTCGCAGTCGAGTTTGCTCTAGTACATCAGGCATCTCTGACAGCTTTTTCATTTGCATACAAGCCAACTTATAGTATCCAGGCTGAGCGCAATTAAGTTTTTCATCAAGGAATATATCGACAATGTCATCCATATGAACATTCTGTCTAAGCTTATGAAGAAGATTACAATCATTAAAATTAGTTTGACATAGGAACTTAATGACTAAGTCAGCATCACCCGTAGTAACAATAGCTTTATCTAAACAAAATTTTCTGAATCCATTAGTTGCCGTCTCGTCTTTCAGTAGAATAATTAGTATTTCGAGTGGTTGAACTTTCACAAGATCAAAATTAAACTTCTTGAATATCTCTTTAATCTCCTCTTTATTTTCCGCTTTATCAAGTATCTGCTCTACGCTCTTATCAAATACCTCTTGAAGAATTTCTTCTTGTGCTGAGTTACCCCTTACAAAATACTCCTCGACACTAGATTCTTTAATTTTCCTTAGCTCTCGAAATATCTTGTTGAGCTTATCTTGAGGAGTTTCAATAATCGGTTCATTTTTCTTTTCTTCTTCCTGCTCATCTTGAATAGCACTAAAGTACTCATCACTAGGAGATGATTTGCGTATATTCTTAAGAAGCTCCTCTTTTTCTTCTTTCTTTGACAAGCGATACAACCTAGTTTTTAGATTAAGCTTAAGACCAAGCTGACTATACAAAACCTCGGCAATTTGAGAAGCGATCGATTGAATAAATGAACCTTGAGATTCTTGATTAATATTTTGATTGAACGTTATAGAGATATATATATCGTCGGTATATCTAATAATTCTATGTGAATCAATATTATCTTTATACTTTGTCAAGATATCGTCTATAAATAAATCACCAAAAACCAAATACAAGTAACCAATAAAACTAGAGATAATATTATTGTCAGATTGGGGAATTCCAGATTTGCCATTGGATATAAATTGAAACAAGCAAATAATCTGTTCTCTTGTAAAAATGTCGTAAGCCATGTTTGCCTGAATGCTGGGCTTGATGAAACGGCTTAGAAGATGAAGTAGCCTAGAAATTGACAATTCATTAAAATAATTCTCAATATCAAGTTTCAAAATCACCTTATCTAGACTTACCAATGTGATTTCTTCTTTAATTCTTGATTTAAACTGTTCGTGAAAACTGCGATAGTAAATGTTTTTAGAACTTAATTGAAGTGCTTCAGACTTATAACTCAAGTTACCACCGTAAAAAGCATCAATACTTCCAATTTTTTTATAGTTTTCAATTAAAAATTCTTGTGACAGCTTGAGTAGATAAAGTCCAACAGCATAGTACACTGTTCTCATTGGGTAGGTAAAGAACTTATAATCTCTCAATCCAAGACCTGGCTTTGGTATGACATATGAGAGAACAGAGAACCCTTTCTTTAAACCATAAAAAAGGCTACTTGAAATTTTTATATTGAAGTAGTCTTGTGCGGCATTATTTAGACATATTGTATCAAGCCTTTCATAATAAAACATACTGAGAGTATTAAAATGTCTGTTGTTTTTTTTCTGCTTTATCTGAAAATTCAGAAGATCCAAAGCATCTTGCCAGAGACTACAATTTACGAAGTATCCAAGTTGTGTTTTGTTGCTATTGGTCATCACTCCTCTTTCACTATAGCAGCCCTAAATGAGTTGTGCAAAAGCATCATATTTTTTTAAGTTAGGTCGGTTGAAAAGCTGAAATTTAAAGAAAAATTGAAATAATTTTTTCACGATGCTAAAGCTATTACAGATATAATGAAAACGTCTGATAAAGCTTTTCACCTGTAGCCAAACAGCTTATACTGGATTTTCGTCGGGGGCGTATGGCGCAAACAAACAACAAGTTATAGACCAATCTTCTGGCTCTTTACCTTGATTTTCCCTGCTTAATAACTCTTGCATAATCTCTCCTCTATGATAGCTAGCACCGTCCCAAATTAACAAAAGTTTCTTTTGGGGATTTCTTTTTTTTTATTTCTCAACAAATTTCACCGTATTTTCCCCATTGCCCGCTGAATACGGGCTAACAATAAATTCTTGATTCAACAGATTCAAGGCTCCGTAATAGGTTTGTCTATCCCGTTCATTCGACACGAGAACAATTTCTCTTTCTTGACTATTACCCCACAAATAGTTACATATATCATCACCTTGCAGATGACACTCATCTAAGGCGTACACCACCAATAGTCCAGCTTCTATTTCTGGCCTAGCTTTTTCTAAAATTTTAGCTATCTCTTGATTCCTTTGTGCGATAACTTCTGGTTTTTTTTTAGGATTTTCTCTATTTGCTTTTTGCCAAGTTAAGTGGCTTTCGTTTAAAATTTGATAATAACTTTGCGGAGATTTAAAGAGAACATCATACGTTTCAATTAGATGCCTTTCTAATTCTGAGATGTTTCGGTTTTTTGGCTGGGTTAGCCATAACATTACCTCAATCTTTTCTTCAATTGTTAAATAACTTTTTGACCCGCGATACCCTAGCTTTAAACCCCTAATTCCGTGAATTAAAAACTTTTTTTGGGTTTGGGCAATAAAACTTGTTGAAACTTCTAATCTTTCTTGGATTTCTCTATAACTAAATCCCCGCAATCTTAGTTTAACCGCTTCGGCTCTTTTCCATTCCCTCACGTCTCTAGTATTAGAAATAAAGTCTTGTAATTTCTGTAAATTTTCTGCTACCCAATTCTCTTTATCTTCCACTAACATCTGCAAGTATCTCTTTCCTAGCTTTTATTTTTATTTTACCTGTAGGGGTTTGTTTGCACAACTCATTTAGGGCTGCTATAGATATTTGATGGATTGTTGGTATGACATCTCATCTTTTCAAGCACTCAACTTTTGAAGTGTTTTTGGAAACAGTTCGTGTTCGACCAGGAATGTACTTCGGGAAGGCTCCTCTTACTGGGCTTTGGTGTATGTTGACTGGCTATGAAATGGCTGTTGAAGAACATAAAATTCCCAAGTCAGAGCGACTTGATTGTTGTCTTGTGGAAGAGTTTGATAATTGGTTACGGCAACAGTTTGGCATGGGTAATGCAATTGGATGGTATCTCTTCATTATAAACGAAACTAAATCAGAAAAGGAAGCATGGAATCGCTTTCTTGAACTTTGGGACAAGTTTCTCAGTTGTAAGCTGGACAGTAAAAGGTTTTGATAGGCAACTTTTTGACAAGATTGGACTAGAGTTCAGATATAGACTTATTAAAGAAGTTGGAGAACTCGCCTTTCACTTTTACTTTCGAGAAACCAGTTAACTTCAGCCGAGAAAAATCCAAAGCCACAACGGATTCTTGTCCAATAACAGGTTATTCGTCGTCTTAACGAATCGTTGTTGTTGAGCATTTCTATCGCTATCAAACCCTCTATCTATTTGGATAAAGAAAAGCTGGGTTAAGACAATTACGGCTTTAATTAGGAATCTCTACCAAAGTGTTACTTGGCTCAAATTCTTTGTTTTAAAGGATTTTAAAGTTTTTTGGATGAACGACGCTAATGTGTTAGTAGCGACAAATAATTTGTTTTCTGACAACTGCTCACACGCCTAGTTTTGTGATTCGTATTCTTCACAAATTTTTACAGCAGCTTCTAGATATCTATCCAATAGATGACGATCAGATATATTGGGTAATACTAATTCAACAGCCGATATGGCTTCCATTATTCCACCATGCTCTTCTCCTTCTTTAAAAGATGCGATAGAACCCCACAGTCGAGCTATGGCAGTTTGAATTTCTTCCCTCTCAGGGAGATACCATATTTCTTGACTAATCTCAAAACACTGCGAAGGAGTTAAAAGATGTTGCTCATCCATTGCTTGCTGAACGTATTTATTGAGCTGGGAGAGTTTGTCCGATTTAATCTCAAATGAATATATTTGTATACATTCTACTGCCCATTTGATTGCTAAACTATAGTGATAGTTTTGTAGTCTGTTTGCAATTGGATAAGCCCAAAGTATTTTTTTTTGCGTTATCGTTTGTTTTACATTTTCTATTAATTCTTTCATGATTGTAAATATATTTACTGGTTTAATAATGTATATACTGGTGAGTCCCCTATAACAATAAGAATAACATTAGGGCTTTTAATTTCGCATGGGGTAAGTGCAATGGCTGTTAGTGCTTAAGTTTTTGGCAGCAGGCTTAGATAGTGATTTGCACTTTATCTGTTAAATTCTCAAGCATCGCCAGCTTCAATATCTTCCGATATCGTATTGTGTATCACAAACAACCGTTTATGAGACAGATTTTTTGATCTGACGCAACACGCCTCAAATCTACCTGCCCCGGGTCTCATAACCCGTCTTTTTATCTATGTCTTATGAGATAATTAATAGATGAGTTGTGAGACATTTTTAATGAAAATTGGATATTGCCGGATTAGCAAATATCATAGCTAGAGGTAGGAGAGGTGCCAGGAAAGAGCAGCACAACTTTAAGAAGATCGTCACTGCCGTTAAATTGGCTGATTCCTCACCCGACATAAATGCGAACATCTGTAAACAGTTAGCAATTAGTCGTACCACCTACTACCACCGTCATACTAAGCCTGACTGGTGTCAGGCTGCGAACCGGCACGGGATATCTTTAAGGCGTTGTTGCGGAGATCCCTTTGAAAGCATACCTACGCCCCAAAGTGGGTAAGGGCTGCACGGATCGCAATGAACCAAACCGCCAGAGTGGCGAACAGGTAGAGGTAGAACCGAAGCATCACGAGATTGAATGTACAGTGGACGGCACTATGCAATGTGCGAAACACAACGAAGATCCACCCGGCGTTTACGTACACTGCATCGACTTGTTTTGTGACGAAAAGGTATAGCACGAGTGCATAGAAAAGTACCGGAATCTCGAATAGATTTTTTAGGTTATCTGATGGATTGGATACGTTTCGCGGCCAGATTTGCATGGGTGCGCTAGATGCAACAAGGTCTTGCGGATGGATCTTCTGGCTTTTGATGAAACCGATCCGACAAATGTACATATACACCCAGACTAAGAGTGTTAAAAACATTGTTGCAAAGAACGGACTAAAGATTGCCTCTTGTGTCATCTCTATCTCTTAAGCTTGCTCATTGTGCTGATGATTGAGCGATAGACTGCGCCATACACGATGGACAAGGCTTGCAGAAACGTAGAGTAATGAAAATCCTATCAAAGGGTGTAGTATCTCTAGGTGTAAAGGACTCTTGAGATGAATGCTGAGAAACTGTAGTCCCAGCAGCACTGGTAGACTCGCAGTAAGGCGTTGTATTTGAGGTGAAAATGGGGTGATAAATGACCATCCTAGTAATAGTAATGACAGTCCGCCATATCCTCGGACTAGCCAAACGTGAATATTCCACCATACAGGACTAATAAAGTAGGCGATTCCGACTGTTAATAATTGAGTAATCAAGCATAGGTTAAAGATGGCTGAAGTCACATAAAAGCCAACTTGCATCCCGCTTCTATCCGCGCGCTCAATTTCTGGATTGATAGTCATATCAGGCGATTATTGAGATTAAAGCTAATATAGGCTGAGCGCCTTAATGCTTCTAGACCTCGAACGGGTACACTTTAGACCCCTTTACCCCTTCACGTATGACAAGTCCCTTAGAGCCTCTATTGTCAGCGATTCGCCAAACCTATAGTAAATCCGACCTACGAGCGCAAATTGCACCGAAAATTGGTGAATATTTTGCAGCGAAACGATGGGCGATTTTTTTCTTTGACCAACTGCCCTTAAGCGATCGCAATTTTCAGAAAATCTTGAAAGTCGCACTCTCAATCGAGCAGAATCCTGTGGCGCGTTATTTAGCGGAGCGCTATGCTCCGGTTCATGAAGCATTAGTGACAACCCCCAAGGCTTGGAAATTAATCTGTCCTCGTCCAGATCACTGGCATGTGATGGCGGGGCCTATTATCAATCACGGTCAAATCGTGGGCGTAGTAGGCTGCACACGTGAAAAGGCAATGCCTGCCTTTGATAGCGAAAATCTAGTCGATTTAGGTGCCATCTGCCTACACTTATCGGGTTGGGTTGCAACGGTGGGTTCAGAAGGGATTTTTGCAGGAAAGTCACAGCAGCAACGGTTTAACAGCGGTTTCCTTCACAACGGCAAAGCCGAACGTTTAACAGCTCGTGAGTTGGAAATTGCACAATTGGTGGCGTTGGGGCAAACCAACGCGGAAATTGGCAATCAACTTTGGATTACTGAAAATTCTGTCAAGCAAGCTTTAAAACGAATGTTCCGTAAGCTTGAGGTTTCATCCCGTGCACAGATGGTTGCACAGCTTTCAGATACAAGGTTTCGTTCATGGGAAGCAAACTCAGATTTATTTAACTCGGTGCTGAATTCCCATTAATAATCTTTCGGTTGTGTCCCCACTAAAGACCACCTAAAACAGTATTTGGTTGGGTAAATGCAGCAACCACGGAACTCTAATGAATCTGTTAGCCGCTGGCACTGACTCTACCTAACAGAGTCCAACTAGGTGGAGTCTAAACAATTCATTATTCAGTAATTGAGTTATGCAGTAACATGGCCGTCATCTCTATTTTGGGGCTGCCCTCCTATTTTCCTCAGTTGAATTTGATTTAAAATTTATGGCGGTTTATTAAGTAAAAACGCATTGATATGGATGCTTACAAAACTTAGGGGACTTTTGTTACAGATGTTGAAAAAAATCTGAGATAATTTGGTAAAAATTATGTAATTAGTTTTGTCTGACTACTTAAATTGTATGAGTGAAGTTTAATGGTACTAGATTTCCGGAGATTCTTTAGAGCATCCAATCCCAGCCGAACTCTCGATCTAAGCCAACCTGAAGATCGGCAGTATTACATCGATTTTTCGGCAGTACGAGGCAGCAATCTAATTAAAGAACTGGGACGCACCATTATCTTCTCTGAAGACGAGCCAACTTGTCAGCTATTCACTGGACACATCGGTTGTGGTAAGTCTACCGAGTTATCGCGACTGAAAACCGAGTTAGAACGGAAGGGCTTCCATGTAGCATACTTCGAGTCTTCTCAAGACTTAGATATGGGAGACGTGGATATCAGCGATATTGTACTGGCAATCGCCCGTCAAGTGAGCCAGAGTTTGGAGGCAGCTCAAATTAAACTCCAACCAACCCGTTTCCAAAATTTACTTCAAGGAGCTGCCAACCTTTTAAACTCAGAAATCACAGGGATTAAAGCCAAAGTTCCTGGCGTGGGCGATGTTGGAATTAATGCAGAAGCAGGAAAGTTTTCGCTGGCAATGGGCATTGGTGAAATTACCACCAAAGCTAAGGATAGTAAAGATATTCGCTCCCTGTTGCGACAACACCTAGAACCACGGGTTAATAATATCCTAGAAGCCATTAATCAGGAGCTGATCGAACCTGCACAACAGCAGCTCAAGCAGCAAGGAAAAGCAGGACTGGTCGTAATTATTGACAATCTCGACCGGATTGATAACAGGCAAAGGCCGTCAGGGCGAACCCAACCTGAGTACCTTTTTGTAGACCGAGGAGAACAACTCAACAAGCTCAAGTGCCACCTTGTCTATACCGTCCCTTTGGTTTTAGCGTTCTCCAACGACAAAGAAAATCTGACCAATCGCTTTGGGTCAGACCCTCAACTGTTGCCGATGGTGCGGGTACAGGAACGAGACGGCAGTCCGTGCGAAGAGGGCATTGCTTTGCTGCGGCAAATGGTACTGGCAAGAGCCTTCCCTGGTCTAGAGCCAGAGCAACGGCTTAGCTTAATTTCAGAAGTGTTTGACGCACCAGAAACATTAAATCGCCTGTGCCAGGTCAGTGGTGGTCATGTGCGGAACTTGCTGGTGTTGCTGAATAGCTGCCTGAAAAAAGACGATCCGCCTTGGTCGCGTGACCTAGTAGAGCGGGTAATCAGCCAGCGTCGCAACGAACTAAGCAAAGCCATCACGCCAGAAGAGTGGAAACTGCTCGCGCAGGTAGCACAACAAAAAACTGTCAGAGGCGAGGAGGAGTACCAAACCCTGCTGCGAAGTTTGTTTGTCTTTGAGTATCGCGATGCTGAGGAGGGTTGGTTTGATATCAACCCGGTTTTAGCAGAGGCAAAGGAGTTGCAGTCATGAGTGACCTAAATCAGGCAGACATAATGCAGATCAATAAAGACTCTCTAAAAACTCTAATTCGGGGCATTACTCAGTTTCAAGGGGAGTTTTCTTTAATCTTGGCAGTTTGCAACTACAGGACGTTGCGGGAGCAAATCGTGCAGCAGTTGCGGGAGCAATGTCCAGTTGAGGTACGTGAACTGGTCTTAGAGCCGTCTGTTCAAACCCTCTATACCAGGCTTGCAGAAGAACTCGGTGGAGAACAGCCTGATGCACTAATGATATTTGGTTTGGAGTCCGTGCGCGACCTCGACCAAGTTCTGACAGCAACCAATCAAATTCGAGAGGAGTTTCGCAAGTTTGTATTCCCTCTAGTGCTGTGGGTAACAGATGAGATAATGCAAAAGCTGATTCGGTTAATTCCAGATTTCCACAGTTGGGCGACGGCAGCGGAGTTTCAAATGACGACGGATGAGTTAATTGAATTCATTCGGCAAACTGTTAATGAAGTCTTTGCTAAAGTTTTAAACTCTCACGAAAACGTATTTTTAGATAATGCGGCTCTTGACCTAGAAAAAGGTTCGGTGCAATGCGCTGAACTGAAGTCAACTCGCCAAGAAATGCAAAATCGGGGGGTAAAGTTAGACGCGGAGTCGGAAGCGGGTTTAGAATTTGTCTTGGGTCGAGTAGCCGATAACTCCCAGGTAGAGTCTCGGCAGCATTACGAGCGGAGTTTGGCTCTGTGGCAGCAAACTCATAACCTAGAGGGTTGTGGAGTTTTACTGTACTATCTTGGGCTATGGTGGCGTAGCTATGCAGTACGACATCGAGTGGAGGAACAGCAAGCGTATGCTCGCGCCAAAGACTATTTTCAGCAGTCGATTGAGGTTTTTGAGCAAGCCAACCGTCCCGATTTAGCCGCTAAATTTATCAATTTCCTGGCAGAGGTGCTACATCGGCTGAAACGTTGGAACGAACTAGAGGCAGTAGCAAAAAAAGCCTTAGCTCTCCATCAAGCCTATTCTGATCCATTCAGACAAGCACGAGATTATGGCTTTCTGGCTGAAGTAGCATTGTCTAAATCGTTATGGATTGAGGCAAAACAAGCTGCTCAACAAGCTATTTTTCTCCTAACTAATGCAGCAGCTATCTCGCATCCGTCACCAGAGCAAACCGTTTTATTAGATTGGGAACTTTCTTTTCATCAAGGATGGTATTTATTCTCGTTAGCGAAAGCACAAGGGTACCTTGGTCAAGTCAAAGAAGCAATCACCACTTTAGAAACTGCCAGGGACACAACCAAACCCCATTACGATCCAGAGCTTTACATCCTGATTCTAAAAGCCCTGCGAGACAGCTACTTCCAACAAAAAGAATATCTTACTGCATTTCATATTAAGCAAGAGCGACAAGCAATTGAAAGTCAATTTGGTTTACGGGCGTTTATCGGTGCAGGGAGGTTGCAGCCGAAACAGCAGGTTACTAACCCAGCGTTACTATCGGCTGAACCGGAAAGCGAAGTAGCTCAGGAAATCGCCTCTTCAGGACGCTTGCATAGCGTCGAACGTTTGCTTGAGCGGATTGGACGAGATGATTGTAAACTGACAGTCATTCACGGGGAATCAGGGGTTGGTAAAAGTTCAATTGAGCAGGCTGGATTAATCCCAGCTTTGAAACAGACACCGATTAATGCCCGTAATGTCCTCACGGTTTTGCAGCAGGTTTATGCAGATTGGACTGAAGAACTCGGCAAGGGCTTGGCTAAAGAACTTGTAAAAATTCAAAGACGATTTTTCCCAATTGTTTTGAAACGCGGAGAGATAGAAAACGATAAGTCAGAACTTGGGCT
The DNA here is from genome assembly GCF_014695505.1 of Trichocoleus sp. FACHB-90. Classification (NCBI taxonomy): domain Bacteria; kingdom Bacillati; phylum Cyanobacteriota; class Cyanophyceae; order Leptolyngbyales; family Trichocoleusaceae; genus Trichocoleus; species Trichocoleus sp. FACHB-90. The sequence goes on along the minus strand of NZ_JACJOK010000085.1, from coordinate 5,280 downwards.
TACCTTTGTCACCTTGGATTCAACAGAAGCTATTCTCACTCAGTTACGCAAAAATTCTGATTATAATCTGTTAACTATTTTAATTTTCGACCAATTTGAAGAGTTTTTCTTTACTTGCAAATCTCCTCAGCAAAGAAAGAAATTTTATAATTTTCTGCGCGAATGCTTAGATATTCCCTATGTGAAAATCATTCTGTCACTACGGGAAGATTACTTACATTATTTATTAGAGTGTACTCGGTTTATAACATTAGAGGTTATTAACAATAATATTCTCGACAAAAATATTCTTTTTCATTTAGGTAACTTTACGCCTAATGAAGCTAAGCTAGTCATTAAAAATTTAACGGAAAAAACTCAGTTTTATCTAGAACCCGCTTTAATCGATGAACTTGTCAAAGATTTAGCAGGAGGAATTAACGAAGTGCGTCCAGTCGAGTTGCAAATTGTGGGTGCACAATTACAAGCTGAGAATATTACTACGCTAGTTCAATATCAAAAACAAGGCCCAAAATCCGCGCTGGTAGAGAGATTTTTAGAAGAAGTCATTAAAGATTGTGGTTCGGAAAACCAGCAGCTTGCCGAACTCGTATTGTGGCTATTAACCGATGAAAATAGCACTCGTCCTCTCAGAACTCAAGACGATTTAAAAAACAGTTTAAAAGAATTAATAACAGACACCAGTAACCTCGATTTAGTCTTAGAAATTTTTGTAAAATCTGGGCTAGTATTGCTGTTACCAAGTTTTCCAGAAAATCTTTATCAACTGGTTCATGATTATCTAGCTGCTTTTGTTCGTCAGCAAAAAAATAACGAACTTATTGAAGAGTTGGAACAAGAAAGAGAGCAGAGAAAACGTAGTGAAGCTGAGTTAAATCGAGTCCTGAAACAACAATTAAAACTAGCCCTCACAGGTGGAATCCTAATGGCAGTTCTTGCTGTCATGGCAGGTATATTCGGAGTCCAAGCGAAAATTGGTGAGGCTAATGCAGAATTGAAGGAAATTAGCGCCGCATCAGAATCTCTTTTTGCTTCAGACAAACAGTTAGAGGCGTTGGTAGGAGGTATAAAAGCTGGGAAAAAACTGAAGCACAAATTTGGAGTGGAAGAGAATACCCGCAATCAAGTGGAGTCCAGATTGCAAGAGGTGATTTATGGCGTAAGAGAGCGCAATCGCTTAGAAGGACATACTGATACCATTACAGATATTAATTTTAGCCACAATGGCGAACTAATTGCTACTGCCAGTAATGATAAAACTGTGAAACTTTGGAGTCGTGATGGTAAAGAGTTTAAGACCTTACAACGGGGGCATAGCGATGGTGTTACTAGCGTTGCTTTTAGTCCCGATGGGGAAATCATCGCCTCTGGTAGTAAGGATAAAAACATTATCCTCTGGAATCTTGATGGTACACAGATAAAAACGTTAAGAGGAAATACTGATTGGGTGAGAGACCTTAGCTTTAGCCCTAACGGTCAGATTGTTGCTTCGGCTAGCGAGGATAAAACCGTAAGGCTTTGGAGGATTGATGGCGATAATACTCCAATTGCAGCTCTTAAAGAGCATGAATCTAAGGTTACAGTCGTGCGTTTTAGTCCAGATGGTCAAGCAATTGCTTCGGCTAGCGAGGATGGCACCATTAAACTATGGAACCTACAGAGCAAGAAATCTAAAACTATCAAGAATCCCGTTAGTGTCCTTAGCCTCGCCTTTAGCTCGGATGGCAAAGCGTTGCTCGCGGTAAGTAGCAATAGCACCCTTAAAATGTGGAGTCTTGATGGTACTTTGCTCAAAACCACTAACAATATTTCCTGGAGTACACCTGTTTTCACCATTTTCAGTCCTGATGATAAGGTGCTAGTCGTTGACAGGCATGGTCAGGGGAGACTCTGGAAAATTGAAGGTAGTAAATTTAAACTATTGGAAAACCTACAGTTGCCTATTCCTACGGGTGGTGACTTCAGCCCCGACGGGAAAATTATTGCCTTAGCTAGTAAGGACAATGTAGTGACACTTATAAGCCTTCAAACGGAGAATTTTAAAGTTCAAGAGGATGATAGGGGTAGAAGCAGGATTGTAGGATTTAGCCCTAGCAATTCTCCAGTATCGGTTGATAACGACACATTGAAATTCTGGAATCTCAACGGTACTCTAGCCAGGTCTATTAAGGTCTTAGATGATATTGATAGCGTAAGTTTCAGTCACTATGGTCAGATTATTGCTTCAACTGCTACTGATGCAACCGTCAAAGTTTGGAATCGTAATGGAACTCCCGTCAAGACCTTTGGTGGGAATGCTTTATCTCACGATTTCAGCCCTGACAGCCAGCTAATTGTTGTCGTCAATTCGGATAATACAGCACATCTGTGGAGAGCTGACGGCAAGTTAATTAAAACACTGCGAGGTCATAAAAATCGTATTACTAAGGTAGTTTTTAGCCCTAGTAACCAGCTTATTGGCACTGTTAGTCGAGACAATACGGTAAAGCTGTGGAATCGTGATGGTAAGTTAATTAACACACTGCGAGGTCATAAAGAGCGCATTACGGAGGTAATTTTTAGCGATGATAGTCAGCTCATAGCTACTGTAAGTTGGGATAACACAGTGAAGTTGTGGGATCGTAAGGGCAAGCTGATTCAAGCTAGTGAGGAGTACGACGATGGAGTAGATCGATTCGGAGATTTCTTAAATAGGGAGGTAACATTCAGTCCCGACAGCCAAATGCTATTTGTTCCCAGCGATTACAACGATGTGAAACTCTGGGGTCGAGATGGAAAAGTGATTCAAACCCTCAAGAAGGATGACGGGCAGGTGAATAGCGTAAGTTTCAGCCCCGATAGTCAAATAATTGCTGCGGCTAGTGATGATAACAAGGTAAAACTTTGGAAACGGAACGGCACGCCGATTAAAACACTAGAGGAAGAATTCTATAGAACTGATGTCAGTTTCAGCCCTGACAGCAAGCTGCTCGTCACTGCCAATTGGGGTACAGCGAAATTATGGAGTAGTGACGGCAAGCTGATTGGAACTCTTACAGGACAGGGTGATCAAAAGCTTAAGATTAGTTTCAGCCCTGACAGTCAGACTATTGCTTTAATTAGTAAAGATAGTATCAGTCTTTGGAGCCGAGAAGGTAAGCTGATTACAACGATAAAAAATGAAGAAGATGAAGCTCCTGAAATCAGTGTTAGCCCTAACGGTCAGTTTATTGCCTCTGTTAATAAGAATCATCAGGTAGCTCTTCGGAGCAGTAATGGCACGCTGATTCAAATTCTTAAGGGACATCAGAGCAAAATTACTTTGGTAAGTTTCAGCTCAAATGGTCAAACGCTTGCAACTGTGGATAAAGATAAAATCGTAAAACTTTGGCGCACTGACGGCACGCTGATTCAAACTCTTAATGGACATGGCAATCGGGTTGAGCGTGTCAGCTTTGGTGCTAACGGTAAGACAGTTGCCATTTCCGGTGTTGAAGATGTGGTGAAACTCTGGAACAGCAAGGGGGAGATAATTGCCCTATTGAAAGGCCATCAAGATATCATTAATAGTGTCAGCTTTAGTCCCAAAGGTCAGCTTATTGCCTCCGCCAGCGATGACAAAACGGTGAGACTTTGGAGGCTTGACGGCACTCAACTAAAGGTTTTGCCAGAGCATGCAGATAAAGTTAATCGCGTTCGGTTTAGCCCTGACGGTCAGTTTATTGTCTCTGCCAGCAGCGATAAAATTGTGAGGATTTGGAACCAAAACGGCACGCTTCTAAAACCACTGGAAGGACATAAAAGTGACGTTCGGGATGTAATTTTCAGCCCCGATAGCAAAATAATTGCTTCAGGTAGTGATGACGGCACTATTATCCTTTGGAATATTGATAATAACAATTATCGAGCTTTGCAAGGACACAGCGCTAGTATCAAAAATGTCAGTTTCAACCCAAATAGTCAGATTCAGATGCTTGCCTCGGCTGATGATAACGATGAAGTAAAAATCTGGAGCCATGACGGGACATTGCTGAAAAGCTTTAGCTCGGGATTGGAAGGCCAAAACATCAGCTTCAGCTCTGATGGACAGAAGATTTTGGTCTGGAATGAATACTTTGGTAAGAGACAACCTTCACTTTGGAGTTTGAATCTTGATGAGCTTTTAGAGCGAGGTTGCCGTCAGGTACGGGATTATCTAAAGACGAACCCGAATGTGGGCGAAAGCGATCGCGCTCTTTGCGATGGGGTTGAAACTCAAAATTAGCAGGGTTACGCCCGTGAGTAGCATCTTTGGCGCGAACGACTGGTCGTCGCGCTTGCGCTTCGCGGAATTTGAACGGCAGATTATCAAAGAAAGAACTTTTGCAGGATTAGCTACTGCCAGAGCTAGAGGTCGAAAGAGTGGTAGAAAAGAACAGCACTCTGACAAGAAAATTCTCACCGCGATCAAGTTGGCTGATGACAGCCCCGAAATAATTGAAGAAATTTGTCACTCCTTCGGGATCTCGAAAGCAACGTATTACAGGCGTCGCATGAATTTGTATAAATAGCATTGTGTAATTTTGCATACGCAAAATACTGGTATTTCAGTGAGCTATCGTTTCAGGTAAGCTTGTGGAAGCACTCTTGAAAACACCATGATTATTGCGATCGCATCCCTAAAGGGTGGCTGCTCAAAAACCACTACTGCTATTCATCTGGCAGCTTACCTCCAAAAGAAAGCACCTACTCTACTCATTGATGCAGATAAAAATCGCTCAGCACTAACCTGGGCGAAACCAGAGAAGCTTTCTTTCAAGGTTGTTTCGGAAACAGCGGCACCGAAATACATCAAAGACTATACCCACATTGTTATCGACACCCAGGCTCGACCATCTCCGAAAGATTTTGAAGAATTAGCCGATGGATGCGACCTGCTTGTATTGCCGACAACTCCACGAGCATTAGATTTAGATGCCCTGGCACAGACAGTAGATGTGTTAAAGCAAATGGGTGCTACGTTTAAAATCCTGCTCACGCAGGTTCCACCGCGAAGTACAGCAGCACGAGATGCTAGAAAATCTTTGGAAGAATTGGGACTGCCTGTATTTAAGGCAGAAATTAAAAGATTGGTTGCTTTTGAGCGAGCGCCGCTACTGGGGACGACGATCAAAGATTATCCCGATGCTCGTGCAAAAGATGGATGGTCAGGATACTTAGCAATGGGCAAGGAGGTTTTACAATGACCTCCAAAAAAGATGACAAGCCTTCTATGTTCAAATCCCTGCTCTCCCAAGCTCGTTCTAAGGATAAAGAACCCGA
>NZ_JACJOK010000084.1:0-9284 GCF_014695505.1 Trichocoleus sp. FACHB-90 | reverse complement strand
CTGCAACGGGAATATCCAGATACGCTTGGTTGTTAAACTCGGAGCGTCAGGCTCCACTGACAACGAGAACTGTGGGAGATATTGTGGCGAAGGCAGCAATTGAAGCAGGGTTGGGTTACTCAGGAAGTTTGAGGGTATGTGGGACTGACAACGCCTTGGAGTGCCTAACTTGTGTGTTTAGTTAGGCACTCCAAGGCGTTGGGGAAAGTGCTTGAATTTGTCTTATAAACGGTCGTTTGTGCAACGCCAGAGCGTCAGATAGACAGAGCCGTTCCCAAACAAGCCAACAGCATAATCACTACTGTACTTGGAAAATTAATCCCACCAATCACTACGGTTGCCAGGGTTGAGATTCGCTCGATAAACCAGGCATCTGTAAAACTCACAACTATTTGCAAGCTGCAATCGAGAAAGAGTGGGAAGGCTAAACGCGCAATGCTTGGGTAATCAATACCTTGTCGTCCTTGGACTATTTATAATCTGGGCAGGCAGAAAGGATGTTGATTGAGAGATTGCCATTACTTGCTCAGCACAGGTTGCTTTGTGTTTGCTAGAGTTTCGAGTAATGATGCTGCAATCGCTGGAGAATCTAACGACCTGATCTCTTGCTGAAACCGTTGGGCATTCTGCCTATAGGTTGGAGTCGATAGGATTGTTTCCACCGCACTTTTAATTTCTGTGGGTGTTGGGGTGCTTGTTTTGAGATCAATTCCGGTTCCCGTCCATTGCACTCTGGCGCAAATCTCTGGTTTTTCCTCAGTTTGTCCGGCTGTGACCATCGGCACTCCGTTTGCCAAAGCAATCTGCACACCATTGAAGCCGCCATTTGTCACCATGACATCCACGTGAGGCAACAAACAGGCATGAGGAATAAACGGTTCAATCCGCAAATTCCGAGGTATTGCTTTGAGCTTAAGAGGGTCAAGCGGCTGTTCTCCAGTCGTCGCAACGATTAACACATCCTCATCTGCAAGGGCTTGAATCGTTGGCTCAATGAGATCACTTGCTTCCGTTGCAACTGTTCCTTGAGTAACGTGGACGACAGGCAGTTCACCCTGCAACTCCTGCCACCAAGCGGGCGGTACGAAGTCAGGGGGAGCCTGAGGCAGAAAAGTGCCAATAAAGTGAACCTGGGGCGGCAAGTCACTCCGTGGATATTCAAACGAAGGCGTTGTTCCTTGAAGGTAGAGGAAGGGTGAAAGTGCAGCCGTGAAAAAATCTTGCCCTTTGGGAGCTAAGCCAACACTAGACCGAACCTGATCTAAGTGAATACGGACATCCCGCATTAATACAGCACGAGAGAAGATGTTGAGTAGCTGATTCCGTAGCAGTCCGCTCATAGAAGGGTTCGGCTGCATTCCTAAGCCAAATGGAGCCGTATCGTGGCTCATAAAGGGTAAAGCAGACATCCCAAACGCTGCCCAGGGTAAACCTGTTTTTTCGTACAGCCAGGACATTCCCAGGAAGAACACATCACACAATAGAATCTCTGCTGGGAATTCATTGAGGATATCAGTGAGATCCTGTAATTGCGTCACTGCTGCATCAATAAAGCCGTGTTTGAGGTAGAACTTAAACTGCGCGACCCCTTTGAGCGCATCGCGCTGTTCAAGCCAACTTTTTGGAATTGTCTCAAATCGCGTTAAGTCAATCCCGCGTTGAATCGAAACGTGACGCGCACCCGTCGCTTCGACCTTTTCTTTGAATCCATGCCCGGTGTACCACCACACTTCATGCCCCTGCTCAATCAGTCGCCGCACGATTGGTAGAGCCGGATTGACGTGCCCTGTCGCTGCAATCGTGCCAATCAGAAATCGTGTCATCGGTTTATGAATTAAACGTTTATTTCATAAAGATGAAGGCTACCTCTTGCTTTTGTCAAGCGTTAATGGAACGTTTATTTCATAAACCGAGTAGGATCAAGGCAGACTCACATCAATAGACCACGTACTGGCGTATGGCGCGTAAAGCACAATCCCTAGAGCAGCCGAAGCGAGCGATTCGAGATGCCGAGGCAACTCAGCAGCAGATTCTCGATGCCGCCGAAATTGAGTTTGCTCAACACGGGCTACATGGCACAAGGGTTGACCCAATTGCAACTCGTGCAGGAGTCGCGCCTCGGATGATCTATTACTATTTCCAGAGTAAAGAAGGGCTATATCAAGCCGTATTGCAGCGTCCGGCTGCGTTTCTCCAATCTGTGTTTGAGCAACTGAACCTGAATGCACTGCCTGCCAATGAAGCGTTGAGATTACTGCTTCAAGCCACAATTGAGTACGAAACCACGAACCGAAATCGGGGAATGCTTTTGTTTCAGGAAGCAATTCAGAATCAGGGACGGTACTTTAAAGTCATTAATTGGCAGGAACCGATTGCACAACTGGTAGGCGTTCTAGAACGTGGAATGCAAACGGGTGTGTTTCGCCCGCTCGATGTTCACATGACGACGCTCAATATTATTGGCATTTGTACGTTCTATGCCAATGCTTATGACAACGTGAAGCATCTGACGCCAGATGAGGATTTACTGAGTCAGGAGATGATAGAGCGTTATACGGAAGCTGCAATTCAATTAGTGCTTAGTGGTGTCCAAACGGATACTTAGACACATACATTTCTTGCAGTGCGATCACACTGGCGGAAGATCCGGCTTTACATCATAGGTAACTTTCCCGATTGGCGATCGCATTTTTGGCAGCGATTCAAGAGTCCTGCTCGATCAAACCAGAACTTTCGATTGGAGTTGAGAGAGGATTTTCTTCCAATCGGGAATATGTGTGTTCCCAGATCGCGAGGAGGATCGCACTTAAAAGATTCCAGGGGTTTTTGGCTATTCGACTCAAAGTCCATATCCTAGAGAGCGACCCATAACGGCGGCACAGAGAGCCACCTCAACCACTTAATTGAGGTGGAAATCACAGCCACTGGAGAGCGGTCAGTAACTGTGGGTTCCAGAAGCAATCTCAAAAAATCTATTTACTACAATGAGCGCGTCCCCACCACAGCAGGATTAGGGATGATTTTTAGTAGCGCTGCCCTTGGTGCTATGTAGAAATGCGGTGGTGGGCGCGAGCTGGTAACTTTACCAACCAATCATCGATACTGCCTTACGCTTCTGCTCTGGAGACACTTCCAAGTAGCGCTGCAAAGTACCCAGGTCATTGTGTCCAGATATCTCCTGAATGTGTCGTAGCGGTATCCCTGCATTGTGCATTTGAGTCAGAGCAGTTCGCCTAAAGCTGTGGGTACTAACTCCCTCTACTCCAATCCGGCGACAAGCATCCTTCAAAATCTTATCAGCCATAAACCGACTCAAGTGTTCCTTTCCCCTGACTCCAGATGGAAACAACACCCCTGGCTTGAGAAGCTGGTACTCTGCCAGTATTGCCGCTAGTGCAGGTTGAATGTCCACAACGCGAGTTTTTAGTTTTCCCTTCGTGGTAGACTTCCTAAAAGTCAACGTTCCACTTTTTATGTCCGTAGTTTGGAGCGCCAGTGCTTCCGATACACGACATCCAGTAAAAAGACAGATGGCAAACAGAGCGCGATCGCGTGGTGAATTTAACCCATCGGTGAACAACCGCCTCAATTCATCTGCGGTGAGAACTTTCCCTTGCCCGTTGCCCCTAACCTTCATGCTGCTATAAGCTACTTAATACCTAGATTACACGAAAAGTGTATTTCGTTGAATAGATACATAAAAGTATTGCTATAGCGTTGATTTAAAGATTTCATCTTGCCGAATTCAACGGAGCTTATCAATCCCGCTCTATCCGCTTAACGACAGAATCAGGGTTTTGGGCGCAATCGATGATTTTTGCTTATGCCTGCGCTGTTATCACCGTCATCAAGTAAGATCGACTACCTTTGATTGGTAACTGATAGCAGAGTCGGCACAGATGGCAGAATCACCCATGTTTTGCGCGAGGGTTCCCGGTGGAGTGGCAGGAGAAAATTAGGGGCATTGCCGAAGCTTCTGACACAAAGGAAGCGGAAGTTGTGCGCGAGTGCGATCGGGCAATACTTGGGTGAAGTCGATGCCGCTACGGTGAAAGGAGTGATCTCTAGACTCGATACTTGTAACCGGTAAAACTTGCTTTCGCTTCTTCCTAGGCTTTGTTCAGCGCTGTTATTCGTGCTTTAGCGATGGGGCTACTCTTAACATCCATATGCCAGACCTTAGTGGCTGTCCTGTACGCGCTTTTGACTTGTTCTGAAGTGGCGTTAAGCGATACCTGCAAAATTTCCTACCATGCCCCTGTAATTAGATAAGCCGCCATCAGATTGCCCCTACTCACTCAGTCTAAGACCTTTACATCTTGTCTCTATTTTAGCAAAACTTGTGATGGAAATATTAGGGGATTGACCATGAAAACTAAAACAAAGCTAGCAACTTTTGTCTTGAGTACGGTTGCTATCTCTATGCAATTGTCAAGTTCCGTACAAGCACAAGTTATTAATTTTGAATCTTTACCTGATGGTTCACCTTCTACAGCTACCGGAGCACTACTTGCTCCTTACACCCTTTCAAATGGGACGACTGTCACTTTTGGATTTGATGTTAATAACGACTTAATTATTGATCACAATGCCATAATAGTGAGTCGTAAGGATAGTAATCTTCCGGGTTACACCAGTTCGGGTATTCCAAATATTGACAGAACTTTAAATAACGCAGGAGGTAATTTTTTATTACGCGCTCGGCGATCAACAGCTTTAGAAGGAGCGAATCTTAACGTATTTAAGGACACTTTAGCAACACCCGCTTCTTTCCTAGTCCAATATTCTGGGACACCTGTCAACAGTTTATCTGGAGAATTATGGGATGTCGATCATGGGGAAAGGTATTTAATTGAAGCACTTACAGGAGGGGGAACATTAATTAACTCTTTCCTAACGCCTGAAATACCTGCTGGGGCAGGAGCAGGTACTTTTGATGGTAAACCATTCAAATTCCTCTTTAGTGATTTATCTCAAAGTATTGGATTTCTACGCATATCAGGTTTTTCAAGAATTGCTGGTAGCGGATTTGCATTTGATAACTTTAATGCTACAGGAGCTAAAAAAGAAACTGTTCCTGAACCTGGTTCTTTATTAGGGCTATTGGCAATGGGAGCTTTTGGTTCAATTTCTATTTTTAAAAGATTAAATAACTAATCTTTTCAGAAATGTTCCTTAAGGGGTGACGAGCAAGCTGAAAGCTTAAGGAATGAAGCTTTTAACCCCTTAATCGACGAGAAGATATCAGCTTATTGACAGACTTATTGAGAATAAGCCTTTGGTATTGGAAACTATTCTTTCCGATATCGCAGAAGCAACGGTAGTCACTAAGTAGCTATCGGTGCGTATACGTTATATCGGAAAAATGGCTGTTTTCCCACCTACTACAGAATGGTGAATTGTTACTGTATCACTCAGTGGAAGTTTCCAAGTTCTTTTCACGATATCAGAAGTAAACCTACCGAAGCTGCAATGATGTGGAAGTAATCATGTTTCTAACAACTGTGGTGGTTTAAATTCCAGCAAAAATTGAAATTTTTCCCAGACTTAGTGGCGACGGCTGACTTGCTAGAGTACAAGTGCTATTTATCTCATTCGCTTAAACCCCAAAGTATTAATTGCCAGCTAACTACCATCAAGGTGTTTTTGAATTGGGCGATGTCCGCGGGGATGATTCCATCCGTTCCCAAAATCCCCAAAGTCGTTAAAGAAAATCGACGGGGAATTCGCTGGCTCAACCGCACAATCACGGGAGTTCTTGAACAGGGAGTTACCAACCTGCGTGCCATAAGAAGTCTTATTAGAGGAAGTACGGGTTGCTAGTAAAATTAACTACTTCTGAGCGTTTTTTTAGGATTAAGTTCTTGATATCCATTAAAAATAAATAGCCATGATACGACAATACTCCAGTGAATTATAACGGCTGTCCAAATAGAGCCAGATTGCAGGTAAGAAACTGTGCAGGCAGTTCCCAAGACGGACACCGAGACTAGAAAAACAGGTCTTGTAAATACTGGTAAAGCTCTTTTGTAAAATGTTAAACCATTGAGTGGATGGACAATGACGTAAGCGAATAAACTAAGCACCACCCAAATCAGATAAGTATTAATTGAAACATTTTCTGTTATGTGAGGAAGAGGAATCACTCGAAATATGAGTTCCTCAGCTACACCAGGAAAAAAGAAGCATACGACTGCGGCGCTGATCAGCTTATGAATTGGTAAATTTGGTTTGCTAATCTTGAGAAATCCACTTGGAAGTCCTAGGGTTAAGCAAACTATAGCAGTAATGAATACGAGCGACAGTGCTATCAACCAGCTTTCTATATTAGGAATAATTGAGAATGCAGAGGCGATTCTGAAAAGCAGTAAATCAAAAAACTTCATTGTCTAATAAAAAACACACATTTATACAACTTATATTATCTACTTCAAATGCCTCAAGGTGAAATCGAGAAACTGAGAGACAGCCTCTAAAAACGTCCCATTTTGCTAAAACACCACATGTCTACTGAATTGCTGGGAGAGAGGTGGGTAGCAGCGTCATAAAACTCATCAAAGAATCAATCTGTTAAAAGGGTCAGTGGCGTACCAAAAAACGACCGTTTAACAATACGTGGTTACAGATGATTGACGAGCGCTCTGAATTGAAACACTTCACAACTCAAACCGGAGTAAGACTGCACCAGCTTGTATCTCACCAAGGTGGCACTTATGTTGTTTTATGCCCAACCGGAGAGAACAAGCATGGGAAGTTCTGAAAAAGATTCCAGAAAATCGGGACGGCGATATACTTCATTTGAACTTCAGGGCGTTTCCGCACATATCCAACAATCATTCTGGACAACGATTCTAGGGACTGTTCTCATTGTCCGAGGGGGAATGTTTTTGCTTAATCCGCAACTGGCAACCTTGGAATGTAATCGCCTCCAGTCTTTGGGTATGTGTAAACTCGTGGTGTCTGGTTTACGAGGGGAAACCGTGACTCCCTTCCCACTCTCGCGCTTAGAGAAAGCAGACGTTCAGAGACATGGGAAATCAAGTCAGCTTGTCCTGCTAACATCTGACGGGAAACTCTACTTTCCAATTAATAACGGTTTTAGCTTTACAGATGACAAAGCCTCTGAGATTAATGTATTTATGCAAAATTCAGAAGCCAAGTCTCTAAAACTGGAGCAGGATAATCGTTGGTTCGTCTATCCGCTCGGAGCTAGTTTGATAGTGTTAGGAAGTTTTTCTCTGTGGCCTAACTTAAAAGAGCTGCTAAATCACTCTGCACGTCGATCTAAACTTTAATACTCTTTTTACTAAAGCTTTCTAAATGCAGAATTTATGCGGATTCGCCAGTATCTAGTAGAGGAGGCTGGAAGGGAAAATTTAAACTACCTTTACTTTCAATAACCTGGCGAATCTCCTCATACATGGAATACTTTCCAATTCCACTTAAGCTAACCCAGCCTCTCGCTCTGGTCATTGCCACAAATAGTTGGTTTCGCCAAATCAGGTTACTTTCATTTTTTGCTACATTATCTAATCCCACTACATAAACGATATTTGCTTCATTCCCTTTAGCACGGTGAATACCAGATACAGTAACACCCCCCTCATTCCAAAATTTGTTCGGATTGCCTGTTTTACCATCAGGAAAAGAATTATTGCTAGTAGTAGTTGGAATATAGAAGTTAATCCCATTAGCTACAAGAAATTCGGCTATCTGTTCTTGAAGCTGTAAAGAACCCAAGGCAATTACTAAAATATCTCTGCTTGGATTCAACCCTTCATCAAATAAATTGCATTTTATTCGGTTTGCTACCTGTTTCAACTCTTCCGTTCTTGAAGAATAAATATTGAATTCAAGTAGCTCTCCATCCCATTGCTGTTGTACAGGATTCGGTGAATTCTCCGAAGGTCTATATAGAGTAATTGTTGAACCCATTTTTCTAAAGTCCCCCTCTACTTCATATCCAATTCTTCGCCAGTCTTCTTTGGTTGTAAATCCCGTTAGCATTCCGCTAGGTCGTAATAACCCCATCCCGATCGCATGAGCAGCAGTAAGAATATTGCCTGGAGAGCGATAACAGCGTCGAATAACATAAGCCTTTCTGATACCACCTTCATATATTGCTCCGCCTGACCCTCCAATAATCCCGCTGAGCTTATTTCCTAAAACTTCACTACTCTTTGGAATTACCAAACTGTTAAGACTTTGGGCCTCATCGTAAGCCCAGATTAAACGTCGTTTTTCTGGTGTTGCAGAGTCAACAGGTCGTAAAGCTTGATATGCCATCCAATAAAAGGGTTGTTTGTCCTCAAATTTTAAAGCATCATCAACAATCAAATCTTGCCCTTCGTCAATCAAAATAGCATCGTAAATCTGGGGGCTATTTGATTTATTAAGTAATTCTGTACAGGCAAGAGCTAGCGCTTCATTAGGTAAACGGATTGGGAAATCATTAACATTCTGAGTTTTAATATTAGACGCTTTGCAGATAGAACTATACAGACCTGGCTGCTCCTTAGCTCCCCAAGCGTGTAATACTCGCAATTTAGAAGTTTTGGGGTCATAATACATTTCACCACCGCTAAAGTGGCGCAACCATTTATCCAGTAATTCAATAATCAACCCGTAAAGACTGCGGGTAAAAAATACTAAGGCAATATCCATTTCTGGATTCCGCCAGTGCATTCGAGCAGCTTTTTGGCATAACAAGATACTCTTTCCCGACCCTGCCATACCACGAATTCTTTGTGGCCCTGGAGGAACTTGCATCCCGATTTCGAGTTGCTGCCAATCAATATCACTAATCCAGTTTCGCAATTCGTCAATAACTTTAGCTCGTGGTGAGGGTGGGATAACAAGCGGAGATGGAATAGGTACTGGAGGTAAAACACCAAGCCCTTCTCTTAAAAGTAGTTTCCATTCTTTATCTTCTAGAGGAACGTCACCCTGTTGAATAATAGTTGCAGTATCTCGAATATAAGCAAATAAATTTATTTTTCCTAAATCATCTCTGAAAAGAATAGGAGGACAGGCATGGTGCTGTTCATTAAACCCTTTATTCCTTCATTCAGATTTAGTTATCGCTGGTAGAGCAACTATTACTCTTCCCGGTACTTTTTTATAAAGTTCTGCTTTTTCATTGCAATGAGCGAGTAACACATAAAGCTGTTTCGGCTCTACCGAACATGGTATGTAAAATAAACTGAAATTAGCTGGCAAAATGCCAAGTCAGAAAACTTCTTAATTTGAAATTGTTGAAGTTTCTAAACCCATAACCTCTTCGT
>NZ_JACJOK010000083.1:0-11271 GCF_014695505.1 Trichocoleus sp. FACHB-90 | reverse complement strand
CATGTTAATCCTTATGGAACTTTTAGGTTGGATATGAGCGAGCGGTTGGAGCTTGATGTGGCGTAAAAAGTCAAAAATTTTTGATGTAATCAAGTCTGAGTAAAGGTTACATCTGTTGCGTGGCGCCTGGTGACAGCTTCGCTACTTTTACCCCGTATTAGGCAACAAGCAATGGATTTGGTTAGCATTAGATGTCAATACCCGAGAAATTGTCGGCGTGTACGTCGGCGATCGCTCTCGTGAGGGTGCCCAAGGATTATGGGACAGCTTGCCAGGGGTGTATCGACAGTGTGCCGTCTCCTATACCGATTTCTGGTCTGCCTACAATGAGGTTTTCCCCAGCGAGCGGCATCAGAGTGTGGGCAAGGACACCGGTCAAAGCAGCTATATTGAGCGCTTCAATTGCACCTTACGGCAGCGAGTATCCCGGTTAGTGAGAAAGACGTTATCGTTTTCCAAGAAGTTAGAGAATCATGTTGGTGCAGTGTGGTACTTTGTCCACTACTACAATGCATCCTTACGTGTTTAGGACTACCATCGTCTGTACCCTCCCGTGAGGGAAGGCTTGACTTGCGCGAGTGCTGTCTGACCTTGTGGGGTAGTGCGAAACTCATTAATGAACTCCCGCACCTGCTGCTGTTGAGAAGGTGCCAGATTGTCGGGCGTTGGTGAAAATAAATTGGCGTGGTCAGCAATTCGCCACAGGCTGTCTGCAATGTGGGAAGGATGCTCTTGGTGTTCCCCCTCGATTCGCAGAATGTGATTAGCAATGTAAATCGGTTCCATTAATGAATCCCCCGTGCGCTAATTCCTTCAGCAAGGAACTTTACTAAACCAAGCTGAAAAGGGGGTTCCAATTCATCAACTAAATCTAAGACATCACACACCTGTTGACTGAGGTTACCGTTTTCGACTAATGACCAAGTATCTGCTTGGTCGCTTTTGGCAGCGCAATAAGTCAAGACGGCGTGTAGTTCTTGGCGATTGAGTTGTTCAAAGTAGCTGCCAAATTGGTGTTCAAGCTCGGCAATGATGGGATGAGCTGAGTGCGATTTAGGGGCGCTAACCCAATAACTAAGTGGTTTACTGGTTGCAGATTTTGTCATGATGTAGATTGCTCCATTACTTCGGTTGTGTGAGCCAGTAACCAGCGGTGAGAGCCTGAGAAACTTCATGCCGCTGGCTTACTGACAAAGTTTTTAAAATTAAGCCGCCTCGTCTTTGTCGAACAAATCACCTAAGTCGGCATCAAATTCAAAGCTGTCTGGTTCTTGAGCTTTTAAAGCGGGTGCATCTATGGACTGGTTAAGAGAGGAACCTTATTTCCACTGCTGGGAACCCAGTTCATCACCAAACTAAAAAGCTTTGAAAATGGAACTTGCGTCGCCATCTGTTGAGCCAACCTATGTTCATACAAAATGCGATTGGTTAGTGTGGTCAAGTCAGCACCTGTAACTTGATTACTTGTCTTACCTAGTACCCGCTCTGACTGCGACTTTAAATACTGCTCAATGTCGGGTTCAACTCGAATTCTGGTGTTTTCTGCCATCGCTTATTTCCCTCTTGCTAGTCGTCCTTGGGATACTCTTTGCAAGCCAATCGCATTAGCCCAACAACCATCGGGTACAGCAGTAATACCTTGCGTGGCAAGCATTTTGGCTACACCCGGCATTTCAACCCCTCCCCCCCAAGCAACAAAGCTTTGAGCGGAATCGCGCCACTCCTGTATCTCTTTTAGTGCAAGGCGTAAGCGGTCAGATAGCCACGGTTTGAGATGACGGGCATAGACACTACGTAAGTTAAAGTTGCGGGTGCCGTATTGAAAGCTTCCAGATTCAATCGCTTGTCGAATTGTCTCAATGTTTCCTGCCTTTCCAGACCCCAAAAAGTGAATGAGTTCTGAGTCGGTGGCGATTGCATCCAGTAGATCGATACAGCCCCCAACTTCCAAAACTTGACGATGGATAATTGCACCACCTGGAGCAAAAACAGTTGGGATAACTGTAGAAGTTCCAAAATCGAATGCAATAGCGTGAGCGGTTCTATCAATTAATGGTTCTGGTTTCGATGAAACACAATAACTGTAAGAACCTGCACCTTCAGGAGCGACTAAACTGACTTTAAGATTTATCCGAGATTGCACTGTATTTTTGCCATTAAAACTAATAACGTGGGTGCCTGATGTTCTCTTAATTAATGGGGCTTGGAACACTTGCTTATTGTGGATAGACAGCACTAAATGCAAGTTCCACTCTTGGCGGGATGGCAGGGTAGACAAGCCTCCAAGTAGTGTGTGCAAAGCATATTCGACTTTTAGAACTGGGTCGTCACTTAACTTAATGTGAGTGGTTGGCGCTTTCCATGCGGCTAATGTTCTTGTCAGAAACTCCCGCCCAATTAGGTCTTCTCTATCGCCACTGTGATAGAAGAAATGTCCACCTTCTTTTGAGGTGAGAATATCGTGTAATTCTTCTTTAATTTCCAGCACTTTTGAGGGAGTACGAACTTTCATTTGCTGGTTGCCACTGCCAAAGACAAGTTTGCATAGTCCCGCCCCGTTATCGACTCCCACGGCTATTGCTGGGGTACTTCGGGTCAGTTCAGCCTGCGTTGGCTGCATCGTTACCATTGCTCAATTCCTCCAATTCGTTAAGGTTAAATCCTTATATCCCGCTTTCTATCTGCGGTTGAGATAGTTTTTGGCAAGAAAACTCTGCCACCCAATTTCACCTGATTTAGCTGTGTGGTGAGTGATTTGGGCGTTTTCGGTCTATGTCTGCTACGATAGCACATAAGAAGCTAAAAGATGCAAATAGCTTCTATTAGCTTCTCATGGTACTCATGAAACACGTAAAGAATAAGATATGAAAGAAGACCAAATTTTAGATTCTGTTGTGGCGCAAAAAGACCGTATTTCAATTGATGTCGGCGACCTTAGAGAAGAAATTGAAACGTGTCGAAACGACGCGGCATGGGCAGAGCTACCCCTATCAGCAAAAATCAGAGTGCTGATAAAGGAGAGGCTTGAACAAATGAAAGCGGCTGGTAAAGGGGAATGATGGATGAGCGATCGCTATGACTGAAACCCCAAAAGAGGACAAGCCAGATGAAAGCTCAAAACTCTGGAATCCATTAACGGAGCAGCGGGACTGGGCAGCCGCAGCAACAGAAGCTAACTGCTACAAAATAGCTAAGCGAAAAGGTAAGCGGGTGGTTGAAATTATCAATACCAAACGCGGCATCCTTCCAATCATTTGTATTTTTGAGGATTATCCAGATGACTGAATCACAGCTAATGGCTACTATCACTCAAATTCCCGTCAGCGAACTAATTTCGTTGCTAACTGCCATCTCGAATCGGGACTATTCGCAGTTTGAGCAATTAGAAAGTCGCTTTGCTGATTGTTACGGGGTTGAAGCTTGGGAAGAGTATTTTAATTTTCGCTTGCTTCCAGTATTGGATAACGCCTCTAATAACTGGCTTTTAGAACAAATGCTAGTTGTGGTGTAAGGAGCGCAATCACGGACTCCAGGAACTAGCGGCTAGAGTATCCGCATCGCATTTACACAGGAGGTATCACGCATTATGACAACGCAAGGAAAACTTGAGCTAACCATAAAGATTTCTGAGTTCCCATCTGACGTAAAGACGGTCGAGAACGGTTGGAAGTCTTTCGAGATTGACTGTGATGGGCGGATTGTCAGCGTAACTGTAAAGCCCAAAGTTTTTAAGAAGCTAGAACAGGCACAAACCGATTACCCGATGTGGGTTGCTGCGATCACGGGGAAGATGGGCGAACCCACAGAACGGGGCTTTGTGCTGAATGAGCCAGCCATTCAGGTTTTTGAAAAAAAGCCAAAGGAACCAAAAGAGCCAACGACAGCAGAGTAGTAATTGATCATTTTATGTACTTATTACTCAATTGCATTAACAAGCATTGGGTATTGCAAATCAACACAGATAAAGACAGAGCAATAATAATTAAAAGCTAAGCTGAATTAGGCGCATTTGGAAGTACCTACTTTCAACTCGTAGTAATATCAATTCTCCCTGAAAAGTCAGTATGTGCCATTGGCACCTGTTTTCAATTCTCACAAAATTTTACTGAGAGACGACTAAAAATAGAAGTCCCTCTTAGAGAAGAAACTAATCAAATAAGAAATTTATTTAAACGCTTATATTGGTGTAATTTGGTACTTTGCTTACCACTACAGTGCATCCTAGGCTGTTTAGGAATGCCTAATAGTGAAAAATAAAGTGTAAATTCAACACTAAAGTGATTAGTTGAGCGCCACTTAACTGTACTTAACAAATTTATTTAAGTAATCCATTTGGGTATAGAGGTTAGATTTATCAAGTTCAATAGTGAAAAACAAAGTGTAAATCCTACACATAATTAGTAAAAAATGGTCTATTTTTTGCACAAAAATCAAAATAGATGTATACATTGATTTGTACATTTCCTGCACAAATACTAAAACAGATTTATACATTAAATTGTACATTTCGGCTCTTTCGTACCTGTCTACCTGTTATGCAGAAATTCAATACAGCAACTCTGTAAACCTTACTAGACAAGGATTTGAACTAAGACTATAAATTTATAACAATCTTTGCCCAGTAAGGCTTTTGGACTGATTTGGCATATTAAGTATTGAAGAACTTACATTTTTTGCACAAATATCAAAGTAGATATATACATTAATTTGTACATTTTTTTACACAAATGCTAAAAAAGATTTATACAGTGATTTGTACATTTTCTACACAATCTTTTACGCATAGTTAGTAAATTCTATGCTTGTTTGGTACACAGAATCGGAGTGGATCAGATCAAGTATGTATTCGTTAGGTACAAAAAAATGTAGTCAACAAGCAAAGTTAGCGCTCATTTGGTACAAAAAAAGCTAATCACTAAATCGTTTTAGCGCTCGTTTGGTACAAAAAAAGCTAATCACTAAATCGTTTTAGCGCTCGTTTGGTACAAAAAAAGCTAATCACTAAATCGTTTTATTAACAAAAATGGGAGTTCACTAAATCACTTTAGCAACAAAATTCGGAGTTAGTTTGGTACACAGAATCGGAGTGGATCAGATCAAGTATGTGTTCCAATTTCAGGCCAGTCCTTAGCAGAGGTAGCCAATTAACAAAAAAAAGAAAAAACGTGCCAAAAATTGTGACGACGTTCTATAATGATGGGTATTCAAATGGAAGAATCAAAGACCTATGGAGTGAAAAAGGTCAGCCTGATTACCAGAGCTGAAGAAACGTACTGTGATTATGCTCAGGTCATCGGCTGTAAAGCAGTTAGAGTTTTGGGCGTAGGAACCAGAGATATCCAGAAGCGAGCTAGTTGAACGTGTTGCTAGAAGGATCTACCCACCTTCATTCAATAAAGAGGAATGTAGCGCCAATGATTTCCCTGAAAGTGAGAGAACAAGAACAAATAAATAAGAAACAACTGGAGAATGATTATGGAGTTAAAGAATAAAACGTAAAACGCTGTCTGTGATTGCGTTTAACACAAAAGCATTTTACGCGATTAGTAAAAAAACGAGAGCATTCAGCCTCACTAATAAGACATCTCAATCTTGGCGGAACGGGTTGTCTTATTAGCCAATATCAATGTAATGCTCAAGGCGTTACATATACTTTAGCATTTAATCTAAAACCCTGCTAAAGGCTGGAATGCTCTCTTGGTACTCACCAAGGAGAGACGTGACAAATCTTTTTATAGAACCTCAGCACTTAGAAGAATGGAGAGACAGCGGCGTAGATGAGGCGATTACTCGCTTAAATATTGAATCGCTGTCGGGAACTGCGCCTTATGAATTTTTATTTTATTCGCCAAAAATAGAACGCCTCAATGCCGGGCGAGTACAGGAGGGGATGCTTCGTAAATACGCCCATACCGCAAAAGGTGGCTGGTGGTGCAGCGGATTAGATCCATTAAATAACTGGGAAGAGATGGAGTGGGGCTGCTTCAAACCCGACCATCCCCGGCATAATCAGGACGGGAAAATAATAAAGTACGAGCATCCACCGAAAACTGAAACTCGTGTCTTCTTTTTGCGCGTACCCTTGCACATCTGGCAGGCGATCGCCAATCGCTACGAAATTGCAATGCCAGAAGAAATTGAAATCACACCAGAAGGCGAGGCAATTGGTTTCTGGACATGGGTAATGAAAAATAAAATTCCCCTCTGCATCACAGAAGGAGTTAAAAAAACTGGAGCATTGTTGTCGGCTGGGTTTGTAGGAATCGCGCTACCTGGGATTTATGGTGGTTATCGACGGCTACAGGATGAGAGGTGGAATCTTGGAGACAGCCGCAGACTAATTCCAGAACTGGAAATTTTTAACAATCACCAGATTTACTTTGTCTTTGACAATGACGAAAAAGAAAAGACCATTCGCGCTGTAAATACTGCGATTGAACAAACGGGTAAACTACTTAAAAGACAGAAGTGCAAGATTAAAGTAGTTAACTGGCAAGAACCTGAAAAAGGGGTTGATGATTTCATTGTTGCCAATGGCGTTGAAGCTTTTGAGAAGTATTACACTTCGGCGCTGCCCTTAAACCAGTGGATAGTAAGAGCTTTATCTGAGCTTACCTACCCGGTGAATGTGGCATTAAATCAAAAGTATTTGGGTAAATTAAATATTCCCAGTGATGCCAAATTGATAGGCATCAAAAGCCCCAAAGGGTCAGGTAAAACAGAAAGCTTGGCTAACTTCCTAGTAGAAGCGGCGCGGCGAGGTGAGAGGGTACTGATATTAACTCATCGCGTACAGCTTGGGATGGAGTTATGTCGGCGTTTCGGGCTTCCCTACGTTACTGAAATTAAAGACTGTGAAACAGGTGAATTATTGGGTTTTGGTTTGTGTGTCGATAGCCTGCATCCCAAATCACAAGCGCGATTCAAAGCTGAGGACTGGATCGGAGACACCATCGTAGTAGATGAATGTGAGCAGGTTTTTTGGCATATGCTCAACTCAAGTACCTGCCAGCGGGAGCGTGTAGCTATCCTGCAAGAATTTAAAGCCTTAATTATCAATACACTCACTTGTGAGAGTGGGCGAGTAATTTTAAGCGATGCCGATTTGAGCAACCTATCAGTTGATTACATTCGGAGTTTGGCAGGGGTCAACCTTGACCCCTGGATTATTGTTAACGACTTTAAGGACACAGAAGAATTTGAAGAATGGCAGGTTTATAACTATCCCCAATCAACGCCAGCAGCAATGATTGCGGAGCTAGAACAACATCTGGAAGAGGGAGGGAAACCTTTTATCTGTTGCTCCGCGCAGCGGGCTACATCTTGCTACGGCACTCGCAACCTTGAGGCTCATTTTTCTAAGAAATTCCCCCATTTAAAAGGGCTGCGGATTGATAGCGAAAGTATTGCTGACCCTAATCATCCTGCTTTTTGCTGCACTACTGATTTGAATAATGTGCTGCCCCAATACGATTACGTACTTGCATCCCCCAGCATTGAAACTGGAGTGAGCATCGATATTAAAGGACACTTCACCTCGGCCTGGGCAATCCTCCAGGGCGTTAGTCCGGAAAACTCGGCTCGTCAAGCTTTGGCACGAGTCCGTGAACCAGTAGATAGGCACATTTGGGCAGCGCCTCACGGATTGGGGAAAATCGGCAATGGTTCCATCAGCATTAATTCTTTACTTGCAAGTCAACACAAACTCGCCAAGGCTAATATCCAGCTCCTCAAAGATGCTGATTTTGATTACAGTGATTTGGATACCAATTTCGATGTTGTAAGCCTCCGGACATGGGCAAAGTTCGCTGTTCGGGTGAACGGGGGGATGGGTGATTATCGTAGCAGTGTCCTCGCTGGATTGAAAGCTGAAGGGCATCAAATTAGCAGCGCCGGCGGCGGCGACGGTGAGAAAGCGAAAGCCGAGTTGGATGAAACCCGCCAAGCCAAACATCAAGAAGAGGCTCTGGCGATCGCCAATGCTCCTGATATTTCTAAAGATGAATTTGACAAGCTAAAAGAGAAGCGTTCAAAAAAGGAAGAAGAACGCCAAAAGGAGCGTAAGCATTCTCTAAAACTACGTTATGGAACGGATGTAACACCCGACTTGGTAATTAAAGATGATGACGGATGGCACCCTAAACTGACGATGCACTACTACGTCACCGTAGGAAAAGAGTATCTTCCAGCCAGGGATAAAAAACGGCTGGATACCATTAAAGAGCAGGGAGAGGGCAAGGCGTGGATACCTGACCTAAATAAATCGCTACTCTCTGCGCCCGTTCGAGCCTTATCTTTGGAAAGGCTGGGTATATTGCGCTTGTTAGATACCCAGCGGCAGTTTAAGAATGAGGACGAAGACCTTCAGGAGATAGCTAAGAACGCGATTCAATATAGATGGAATATTAAAAGTGCGTTGGGCATCAGTATTAACGAGATAGATTCGCCAATAACAATCGCGCAGAAACTACTGGGTAAGCTCGGACTGCGATTAACCTTTCTCTACAAGGAAGGCTCACGAGGGGAACAACAACGAGTTTACGGATTTAAAGACCCAGCAGACGGACGGGATGAGATATTTGCTGCATGGCTAGCACGAGATGAGGCAGTGAGGCAGGCAGAACTAGAAAATGTATCAAATTGTGATACGGTAGTCACGCCCGGTAATAAAGAGTATAGAGATATCCCAGATGACTACCAAAATACCTCCCCATCTACTAATAGGGGGGATGAACCTCAAAATGTATCAAATTGTGATACCGTAGTCACGGCAGGTAATAAAGACTATATAAACAACTCCAGTGACTACCAAAATACCTCCCAATCTATTGATGAGGTGGATACGGGAGGTCTTAGCCAGGAGGATGTTGTAGGCTTTGCGGAGTTCCTGGAGAATGCGAATTGTGCTGAGCTGGCTACTGCGGCATTTGGAATGCTCCGAGATTTGTGTCAGCAGGCGAAGCAGGCAATTTGGGCAAAGATTCCCTGCGAAAAAAGAGCGGAGCTTTGGCATTGGAAAACGGCAGCAGCTGGTTGAGATGGCGATCACCTTTTCTTTCCTTGAGATCGCGATCTCAATTCCCCCAGGTGCCATTGGCACTTAAAGTTTTGCTGCCTGCCCAGTTGAACGATGCCACAAGTTTTTTGGGGTATCCTCAACATCATTGGAGATAATCAAGTCTCCTCTTGTGGCTCTAGACTTTGGCTGTTTCTCAAACCTTCTTCCAACGACGTAAAGGAACGATGGCACTGAAGACACCGAGGGCTAGAAGAGCAGAGGTAGGGTTAGATTCGGGAACTAATTTGGGTGCCTTCCGGAATCTCGTCTCCTGTTCAAATGCATAAGCATAGTTGAGCAAGCTTGCCTCGCTGAACATATCCCCTAGAAACGCTACGCTAAACGGAGTTCCAGAAGCGTAGTATCCGCCAGGCAAATTCACTTGGGGTGTTCCTAGCAAATTAATCTCTGGCACGGTGGTAGTAGTGTATGACCCATCGAACAATAGTCCCGGTTCATTTCTCTGTTGTGGGAAGAACAGCCCGTCTAGCTTATTATCCGCTAGTACTGTTTGGAATAGGGACAGCATCGTTTTCCGTCCGTCCATAAACTTTTGCACCAGATCAGTCTGAAAAACGTTAGGCTGTTTCACTGACTCTTCAAGACCATTTATTGGTGTAAATGCTCCAAGTAACGGTCCACTTTCAGCTAGGAGATCAATCCCTGTTATGTTCTGAAATTCTGCTACAGACGTGGGCGACTGGGCTGGATCGAGTGTCTTCAACCATTGCGTCAAATCATAGGGTGTATTCGAGCCACCATATGCCGTAAAAGTTGCACCTAGGGTATTAAAATTCGTCCCTGAAAACGGATCTTCTACGACCTCTGCTCCCAAGTTTTTTAGGATTGAAATAGAGTTACCATACAGAGATTTTGTTTCCTCTGCTAGTTCCACATCTTTAAATCCTGTACCAAAAAGCCCAAATCGCTTTCCCTGTAAGGATGTAGTACCTAATCCCGCAGCATATCCCTCTGTCGGGATGTTGCCAATTGCAACTGCTGAGTTTGGGTCTGATGCATCATACCCTGCAATTACCGTTAAAAAGTTAGCTGCATCCGTCACTGTCTTGGAATTAGGCCCAAAAACATCACGAGTTGAGCCAGCCAGGGGAATACCACCACTTGTAGGAACCAGCCCAAATGTTGGCTTGATCCCAACCAAGGCTTGGGCACCTGCCGGATTTTGAATCGACCCGCCTGTTTCTTCAGCTGTTCCTTCGGCAGCAAAACTCGCTGATACTGCTGTTGCAGTTCCTGTACTACTACCACCTGGGACTATATCAATATTGTAGGAATTGAGTGTTGGACTAAGATAACTGGTGTTCGCGTTTGATCCGCTTCGCGCAAACCTTGGTAGGTTTGTCTTTCCAAGAATAATTGCTCCTGCATCTTTCAACCGCGCGACGATCGGCGAATCTTCCAGTGGGATCATATCTACCCCACCATTCTCACTCGTAAAACCACTATATCCACCTGTTGTTCGCACACCTGCAATGTTCATCGAATCTTTGATGACAATCGGTACGCCGAACAATAACTTTCCGTCTGGGATCTGACCATTGTTAGCCAAGAGTACAGCATCTGCTGCCGCTGCATCTTGCAACGCATCAGGATTAAGGTAAGTAAACGCATTGTAGAGTGGGTTATACTTGTCAATTCGTTGCTGGTAAGAACTTACTAGGTCTTGAACAGTATACTTTTGGGCTGCTAGGTCTAACTGAATCTGAGCTGACGTTAACTCTACTACATTTACCGATGACCCTCTCAACGAAGCCGCCTGTGCGGCGAATGGTGATGTAGAAACACCAATCATTACAGCTACACTAGCAGCCATGTTGCTTTTTCTCATTGTATTCACCCCGCACCACAATGTATGTTTTTTTGTGAGGATTTTTTATCACTTTTGTTCGCTTCTTATCTGTATCGAATTTACTAATTCTTTAAATATTCTCTAAGTGCCGGGTAAAAATTGTAGGAGCCTACGTAAACATCAAACCTACGGCAAGCTCTTAGTTGACCTGAACAAGAGCCAAACTATAGCGCTTACCAGGGTTAGCGCGTCTCAAACCCTATTGACAAGCGGACTTACCTGAGCGGCAGAGTTGGGTTGAAAGTAGCACTATTCGGGCTAGGGTAAGATTTAATCCATCAAGAGGCAAGGTTCGAGTAATGCCATCAGGATTTGAGAACAAGAAAAGCAAAACCAAAGCATC
>NZ_JACJOK010000082.1:0-53500 GCF_014695505.1 Trichocoleus sp. FACHB-90 | reverse complement strand
GATGCTTTGGTTTTGCTTTTCTTGTTCTCAAATCCTGATGGCATTACTCGAACCTTGCCTCTTGATGGATTAAATCTTACCCTAGCCCGAATAGTGCTACTTTCAACCCAACTTTGCCGCTCAGGTAAGTCCGCTTGTCAATAGGGTTTGAGACGCGCTAACCCTGAGAGCCGTCTTAATGGATAGTTGGTATGCCACAAATAAATTGATGTTATATATTGATGACTTAGGTAAATATTATTATTGCCCTCTCAAACGTAATCGACTTGTTGATGATACAGGCAAGGAAAAAGATTATCAGAAAATTGAATTATTATCTTGGGATAAAGAGGAGTTAGAATCAGGTAAAATAGTTAAAATAAAAAAGTTTCCAGGGACAAAAAAAGTGAAACTATTCCGGGTGACTGTCTCTACCGATAGAACGGATTTTATCGCTACAAACGATTTATCTCAAGACTCGACGGACGTTGTACAAAAAGTGTGTAAGGTGCGTTGGAAGGTTGAGGAGTTTCATAGAGAATTAAAGCAATTGACAGGTATTGAATCATGCCAATGTCGCAAGGGACGGATTCAAAGAAACCACGTTGCCTGTGCTATTTTAGTCTGGCTTAGGCTTAAAAATTTAGCTTATCAAAGTGGACAAACAATTTACCTTCTTAAGCATGGATTGTTGTCAAATTACTTAGTTCAACAACTAAAACGTCCGGACATTCCCATGTTTATTGTTTAGTTTTTGGGTACTTGGCGAGAGTGCAAGCGCCATTGCTTGTGACAGTTGCGTAAGTCCTGCAACTAAAGAACCTTGTGCCTTCCCAGAAGCTGGAAAAGACAATGAATTACACTCGGCTGGAATACATCAAAAATGTCAATAATCTTAATGAACCCGACAAGTGGGCGTATGAAGACTACCCCCTTGGATCTTATTTCCAATTGAACTTCAAAGAGAGTACGGGTATAGAGTCTCATGCTTTGAAGCTACCAAAAGGAGCGCTCATCATTCTTTCCCAAAAGCCAGTTGCGAATGAGCGGTGTCTAACGCACGTAGTTGAACTGGTCAATGAAGGAAGTGAAGATGAATCTCAATGGAAACTGCGTGAATGGGGCATTTTCAGATGGGTTAAGGTACGTTGGGTTGTTCCTGACTTCAGCGATCCTCATCGTATTCCCCTCGATAAAGATGTCATGAAAGCAGAGTGGGGGTGGTACGATACCAAAGCAAAATTGTTAACCAGTCCAGGCCTGATGTCTCAGTGGAACAACATCGAAAGTCTGAGAACGCATTTAGAGACAGTGTTTAGGTAATAGCTGGGCTGAATGAGTGTTTAGTTATTGTACGCGGCGGTCTAACAATTCCAATGCAGCTTTCTGTCGTTCGGCGCGATCGCTCTGCGGTAGGGACACAGCCTAAAGCTCATTCACATCTCAAAGTCGCCGTCACAAATATAATTAGTAGAGAGAGCTTAAAGGGAGAGGATGCTAATGATATTGCAGGAATTGCAAAAGCAGGCATTACATAAAATAGCTAAAACCTCTGGTGCTAAAGGCTTCAAATCTGCCAAACGATTGGATGGTGCTTGCAAAACAATTACCGCGATATTGAACTGTGGCAGATTCTGTTGAAACGACAAGTTGCGATCGACTGTGATGAAAACATCAAACTCTGCTTCTGCAAGGGCAAGAAGTTCACCATTCTTTACTCCCGCCCATCCCATTTGTGGAACTGTTTTCACCTCGTAGTCAACAAATTCTCTAGAAAATTTGCGATCAATACACTCATCAAACAGGAGCTTCATGCTACGCTACTATGCCAAAAAGCTGTTTTTCCGCCTCTTCCAGTAAGGCGATGACCTGCTCTCTGGTCACAGTTGGAAACCCATCTAAAAAATCGTCAATGGATTCTCCTGCTTTGAGATAGTCTAAAAGCGTCTGCACAGGAACTCTAGTACCAGCAAAAACTGGGGTACTGCCCATAATCTCAGGGGATGCGCTAATAATTAGAGAGTCTTTAAGCATAAGTCTTTGACCTCCGGGTTCCGTACTCAATAGTTTATCAATTCTCATGAGACAGAACCCTCTAGAAAGGAGTCAGTTCTGGACTTGACCTTAAACATCAAATCAGGGACTAACTGGGCATAGTTTTCTGTTGTTGGGCGCGATCGCTCTACTTTTGCTTCTTCAATCAATCTGACTGACCCAGAACTTCATGAATGATGAATTTTCAAGTTCTGGGAGTCGCTGGACTGGTCGGCGAACGCTTTAAACTCCATAGCATCGTGGCTACAGAAGAGGCGCACGTCATTATTGCGATCGCGCGATAACGCCCGCAGCCGATCTTGATTGTGGAGCGTCGCCTCGCGATTCACTACTACCAACACCAATGTCCCAAGCATCGGTTAGGTTAATAAAGAAACACTACTAGCTAGATAAATTATGCAATACGTGTTAATTATCCATGAAGTTGAAGACTACGAGTTGTGGAAGAAGGTTTTTGACAATGCATCCGACATAAGAAGGGAAGCTGGAGAAAGGTCGTATCAGGTCTTAAAGTATGAAAGCGATCCCAACAAAGTGGTGCATTTCTCATCGTGGACATCGATAGACGATGCCAAGCGTTTTTTTGAATCTCCTAAACTCATTAGAATCAGAGCTGAAGCCGGAGTAAAGGCTCCTGATTTCATATACTTGGAGCAACTAGAGTCGGGTACTTTGTAGGATCGTGTAGTAGGAATTCCCTACAAGTCTGTCTGCGTTGCTATGACACAAATCCAACTCGCCTATCCCAAAATTCCACTAAGGAAGGACGAGGATTCATGAGTTGATACAGCACGATCGTTCAATGGTAGTAATGAAGATCGGCTTTTCCTAGTCACGATTGCAGAGTTTGGCGATAGCGAAGCGCAGATCGCGTTGTTATGCCTTGCACTCATGGCATAACTCGTGTTTTGGACTTGACCTCAAACATCAAATTGGGGGCTAACTGAGCATAGCCTCCTGTTGTTTTGCGCGATCGCTCTAGTTCTGCTTCTTCAATCAATCTGACTGACGCAGACTTCATGAATGATGAATTTTCAAGTTCTGGGAGTCGCTGGACTGGTCGGCGAACGCTTTGAACTCCATAGCATCGTGACTACAGAAGAGGCGCACGTCGTTACTGCGATCGCGCGATAATGCACGCAGCCGATCTTGATTGTGGAGCCTCGCCTCGCGATCCACCTCCATCATCCATTGGTAGAAACGCAGTCCCGGCGTGCAGCGTGGATCAGAGGAGTCCATTTCGTGTCGGTAAAAGTAGGCATCGCCTGCATTCAAGAGCCAACCCTCTGGTGTCTGGATAGCAACGCCAGCATGACCCCGCGTGTGACCAGCAAGCGGAATTAAGAGAATCTCTGGCGGTAGTCCGTCGAGATCGCGCACAGCCTGGAAGCCGAACCAGGGTTCGCCACCCGGCGAATAGAACTTCCAGCGTTTCACCTCGTCCCACTGCTCTGGACGATAGCGCTGGCTGGTAATGAAGCCGTGCCGATCCTGCGCTGCGTCAATTTCAGTCTGCATTACGTGTACGATTGCTTCAGGGAAATCCTCCAGCCCGCCAGCATGATCGAAATCGAGGTGGGTAAGCACAATATGGCGCACGTCGCGTGCGGAAAATCCTAGTTGCTCGACCTGAGCGATCGCTGTGTACTTGCGATCGAACTGGATACCATTGAAATGAATAAAAAACGGGCTGAGTCGCGCGTAAGGCGAGTTGACATCGCGTAGACCAAAGCCAGTATCGATCAGAACGAGTCCCTGGTTGGTCTCGACAAGCAGACAGTGACAGACGAGGCGAGCCGTCAAACCGCGACTGAAGCCATCGAAGAGCGCCCCACCGACCGGACACATACAGCCACAATTGAGATGATGAATGTGCATGAGTGTTTTGCTTTAAACTACTTTTTGCCTACGGGTATTGATGTCTGCACCTCATTCGACGCTTGCATTTGCTCAGGTCGGTATGAGAATGCCTGCCAAAACGCCTTTACATACAACAGATGATCAGGAAGGCACTGCGTGCGTTACTTGTTAGCCGACTCAGACTCAGTCATCTGACGATGCAGTTCAGCCTTGAGCGTATCAGGCAAAACCTTGCTTACATTGCCCTGAATCTTCGTCAGGAGTGAACCAGCGATGATGTGATCCTTGCCTGCCATTAGGGCATCGAAACCCTGTTTGGCGACTTCAGCCGGGTCATCATTCTGTTTTGTACCCACCGTGGTGTCGTCCATTCCCGCACGATGGAAGAAGTTGGTATCGGTTGGCCCAGGCATGAGTGAGGTAACGGTGACGCCTGTATCCTTTAACTCGTTGCGTAACGCTTCCGAGAAGGAGTGTACAAATGCTTTGGAAGCCGCGTAGACTGCTTCAAATGGCCCTGGCATGATGGCAGCAATTGACGAACTGAAGAGGATTCGACCCTTGCCGCGCTCGACCATATCTTTCACTACCCGTTTGGCGAGATGCACAGATGAAACGACGTTCAGGTTGATGAGATTCAGCTCGTCCTTTAGATCCGTCTCGCGGGCGAAATCACCGCCGACACCAACCCCTGCATTTATCGCGATCGCATCTACCGATCTGCCAGTCGCCTTAATTTGGTTATAGAGTGTCTCAACACCGTCATAAGTAGCAAGATCAGCCTGCACCGTCTCGACCTTGGCACCCAGTCCTTCAAAGGTTTGAGCGGCTTCATCGATACTCGATCCGGTGGCTGTCACAAGGAGATCAAAGCCATTTTGGGCGAACTGTTTGGCAAGCTCGTAACCGATGCCCTTGGAGGCACCTGTCACGACAGCCAGAGGTCGGTTCGACGAACTGTTCATAACCATTTAAACTCCTGTAGGACTTCTCCACGCTAGAAAAGCTATGGATTGTGCTTCTTTCTCGCTAGCAGACAGTCTGCGCGAATGCGATCGCAACTCTTACTAATCCTAGGAAGACATCTGTGCGATCGCGTCTTTCCAAGGAAGTATGGCTGTTGTGTGTTTGAGGTTACTTTTCTGGAGTTCACGCGATCGCCTGCGGTTCAGATACCCGGCTTTTTAGAGAAGTCGGGTATCTCGCGTTCACTAGCTCAGATTACAAAACTGTAATTTAGATGAAGGGCAAGCTGTAATTTTGGTTGAGCTTAATTGAATCTATATACGAATGGCACTGGCATAAGAGCCTTGAAATAAATTTCAGGCTCAAAGCTTAAGTAAGCTAAAGCTTACTTAATCAGCCTTTCAACCCGTTTTAACGGGTTTTAGCTTTTAGCCCAAACTTTAGTTCAGGGCTTAAGTCAGTGCCATTCAACTATAGACACGTTTCTAGATTCAACCGAAGGAGAAAGCTTGTGATAAATACCCGCCGACTGTTAGCAGCGATCGCGATTCCTGGGGTGATATCTCATGTTGATATCTTGCGCCAGTCACAATAAGCCCTGGCGATTAGAAATCGCAGCTAAACAAACCAAGTCCGCCTGCGCGGACTATAGAAACGTGAATGAAATTTCGCGTCTCTAAATTTAAAGGGTTTTGAAACCCGCGCAGGCGGGTTTTGTGTGTGTAGACGCGGTTTCAACCGCCCAGTTGATTAAGACAAATCAAAGGTTTTGTGTGTAGACGTGGCTTCAACCGCCCAGGTAAATTGCGATAATTCTATTGGGAGCAGATGAAATGAAAAAAGACCGTGCAAAAAGAATTCCCGTAGCCTCCATGCTGAAGCGGCGAGAGGTGCTTGGCTTCATCGGGGGAACTGCCGCCGTATCGCTTATTGGATGCTGGCGCGGACATTCTACCTCAGCAAAGCCGACAGGTACATCAACTCAGACACTGAATCGGATAGCGAAGCGAAGCGCGACGACTTCGTCGTTCGCGCAAACTCCGACCTGCGTGGTGAAACCCCAGCAGACGGAAGGGCCATATTTTGTCGATGAGAAGCTTAACCGTTCTGATATCCGCTCAGATCCATCGAACGGTGCGGTAAAGCAGGGAGTACCGTTGCGTTTGGTGTTTCGTGTCTCTGGGATTGATGGTAGCGCCTGTACACCTTTGAGGGGTGCGACTGTAGACGTTTGGCATTGCGACGCGCTGGGCGTATATTCGGATGTTCGAGACTTCAACGGGGATACGCAAGGGCAGAAGTTCCTGCGCGGCTATCAGGTGACGGATGCAAATGGAACCGTCGAGTTCGTAACGATCTACCCTGGTTGGTATCCAGGCAGAACGGTTCACATTCACTTCAAGATTCGCACCGATTCTGCGTCCGGGAGGGATTCTGAGTTTACCTCGCAGCTTTACTTCGACGATGCTCTCACGGCTCGAATTTATGCACAGTCTCCCTATGCAACTAAGGGACAACCCACCCAGAGGAACGATGGAGATGGAATCTTTCAAGATGGTGGTGAAGAACTAATGCTTCAGCTAACCCAAGATGCACAAGGCTACGCGGGTACGTTCGATATTGGGATTCAGATGACTTGAACTATTGCATATTACTCAAGAGCGATCGCATTCTTCATAATTGCAGAGTTGATAGAACGCGATCGCTCAAAACGCCCAACTCACTCGCGACGAAATACAAACAGATTGCCTGTTCCACCTCGTCCTACCCTTATTTCCTGGTCTAAGTAGGAGGTTGTCCACTCTGCCTCATTTTGGAGAAATTCCAATACTGGAATTTTCAGTTCAGGAAAACTTATTCTCAAATTACCCTGAAAGGTGCAATCCAATTTTCGGGTGCAAAAGATTTACTTCTACACGGCTTCTAGCTTTGAGGACAAATGGGTGAGCAACAACCGCGCTACTCCCTACTCTTCTGCTAACAGTGCGATGACTCTCTCAATTTCTTCTACTTGGGTAGCACTGCTTGGCTCCTGTTTGAGCTTCTTAAGTAAAGCAATAGCTCCATCTCGCTTGTTACAAACCTGCTTCAGCTCTTTTTCAAGCACTTTTACCTTCTGCTTTGATTCTTGCTCTCTTGAGCTTTGTTCATGCTGGCGTTTTTCATTCTCTCGGCGTTTAAAGTCTAGCATTAAGTTAATACAATCGATAAACTTTTGAATATCATTTCGTGGTTCTACAGACTCAAACAGTTGAGATTCATCAGGATATCGTTCCGAGTATTTTTTAATTTCTTCCTTTACTTTCTGCAATTCAAAAAAATCGGATACAGGGGTTTCCAGTATCAAAGATTTAAATTTAGATTCCTCTAAATCTTTAGAGCCGCTATCTAGATACAAAACATATCTGTCAAAAACTTGAGCTATAAACTCGATTAACGTATTATAGCTTTGCCCAGAAATAGGACAGACCCCTGCATGACGGTTTTGTTCAGCTAATCTAGTTACCACAATTAATGAACACTCATCTATAACAAGTTTTTTTCTTAGAATTTTCCATTCTTTATCTATGTCTTTATTACTACTTCCTGTTTTTGCTACTATAGCTCGCCTGATATTTTCGAGCGCTCGATAACAGTATAAAGGAGTATAGCCCTCCCTTATAATGGCTTCTCTAAAATCAGTTAAAGCTCCGGCAAAATGATGTTTGGCTACTGTTGCAGCGTCAGGAATTGAATTAAAAGCTTGTTCGCTAGCTGATTCGTCAGTAGATAAAGGATTGAATAATAGATTGAGAATTATTTCAACCTGTTTTTCTGTGCCAAGCTCTGCGAATGGGCGTTTACTTTGGCTTTGTTCAGCGGTTTCTAAAAAACTACTAATTTCTATATACTGTCCATCAGGAAGTTGTACACGAACAATTTCTATGTCAAAACCGCTCTTGTAAATGTAGTTTAAGGTATTTACGATAACAGCGACAGCCTGCTTAACAACATTCCTTAGTGTTTGTAAAAAGCCATATTCATTAGTCAAGTTTTCGTTTACGTCTGTAACTTTAATTATTAAATCAGACTTGTACTGAGAAAGAGCAACTTTAAAGCTGATAAATGAGTTATGAAAAATTATCCTTGGATTGAATGTAACTAGCGGAAGATAAAATTTATAGCCAGAGCTATAGAAATCATGAGCGGGTCTTAGTTTGGCAAAAAAAATGTACTCATTCATACCTGAAGTGAATGGAGGCAGCGGAAGATAAAATTTATAACCAGAGCTATAGAAATCGTGATCGGGTCTTAGTTTGGCAAAAAAAGTGTACTCATTCATACATTTGCCTCATGCTAATCGCCTAAAGATAAAATTGTACTATAAATGTAGTATAACAAGCCGTAATCCGAACCGTTTGATGACTAACTGGCACTCATTGCCAAATAGCGATCGCCAAACCGTATTTCGTACCGCACCACCTGCTAACCACCTGTCAGGGAGATTGATAAGGGAGATTGCCGGTAACACAACACCAACCGGCGAATCAACCAAAATCTTCTGGAGGCGAGTTGCACCATTCATGTTTTGCTTGTCTAGTTTTGTTCTAATCTTTCCAGTTATTGACTCAGTTGTATTTTCAGTTCGCGCAGCATCCGACTGGTTCCCTCATCAATGGCTTTTTGTACCAGTTGGGGAATCATTTCGCTAATGGGCAAATCGGGAAAGATAGCACTGACGGATGATTCGGCGTAGCCACCATTTTGTAGAATGTAAATCTTGAGTTGGCGATTCCGATAGATCCACACTTCCGGAATGCGCAGCGCTTCATAGGCGTTCAAGGTAGCCTTTGAAGTAACATCAGACTCAATGGCAAGATCCGGGGGTGGGTAAACCGCTAAATCCATATTGGTGCAACCCCGGACACGACTGGCATTCTGGATGTAAAAGCAGGTATCAGGTTCCACTCCGGCAATTTGTGGTTGCTTTAGAGTAGTTGAGCCAAAATCTTCCCAGTCCCGCCCTTGAGCCTCCAAGATTGTTGTGAGGATGTAAGCAATAATACGATGGGTGCGTTCGTCCAGTGCCAAAGGAGACATGATTTCGAGAGTTCCTCGGTAGTATGCAATGCGGGTGCTGCGCTTTTCTCCCAGTTCCGTAAGAATCTGTTCAAAGTCTTGCCAAGACAAGTTATGAATGCTAATCGTGCTACCGGGAGTGAGTTCAATGGCACGAATGGGAATGGTAACGCTCATTGCTGTTCCTCCGGTGATTACTCAGGTAGCTTCTTCAACCGTAACTCGCCATTCACCCATAATCATCATTAATGACTAGCTGACAGTGATGGCTAAATAGCGATCGCTTCTACCGTATTTCGCACCGCACCACCCGCTAACTACCAGTTGGAGGGATGAAGGAGCGCGATCGCAGATAATATAGTTCCAGTTTGGTGACGCATTACCTGCACCATTTTGTCGGAAATATGGAAACAAAAAACTCCTGCTGTGCATGGACAGAAGGAGTTTTAGAAATAGAAAGGTTTGGCGAAGACTTTTAACTTAAACCATGCCACCAGCAGCTTGAAACCGAGCGCGGGCGCGTTTAAGGGCTTGAGTTGCCTGAATTTGCTCCTGACGGGAGCCGCCACTCTCAGCTTTATTAATTCTGGCTTCGGCTTCGGAGTAAGCAGCACGGGCTTGTTCCCGGTCGATTTTATCGCCCCGTTCGGCACCATTAACCAGAATAGTGACTTCATCATTATCCACTTCTGCGAAGCCACCCATCAGAGCGATCGCTACCCAATCTTTCCCTGGACGAACGCGCATCACACCGATATCCAACGCCGTCAGTAAAGGCGCGTGACCAGTGAGGATACCTAGTTGACCAGTTGTGCTAGGCAGAATCACCTCTTCAGCACTGGAATCCCAAACAGTTTTGTCGGGAGAAACTACACGAATAGTTAAAGCCATAGTTTGTTACTTGTCAGTTGTCAGTTGTAAGTTAGCTCATCGCTAATGCCTAATTTTCAAAACTAGCCATCATTCCATTAGCGATGAGCAATCCTTCAATTAGCCTTTGATTTTTTCGGCTTTAGCCATCGCTTCGTCAATCGTGCCGACCATGTAGAAAGCCTGCTCTGGCAAAGAATCCAGCTCTCCAGAGAGAATTTTCTTAAAGCCGTCGATTGTTTCTGTCAGCTTCACATACTTACCAGGAGATCCGGTAAAGACTTCTGCCACGAAGAACGGCTGAGACAAGAAACGCTCAATTTTCCGCGCACGAGCCACAGTCAAGCGGTCATCTTCAGACAATTCATCTAAACCCAGAATGGCGATGATGTCTTGCAGTTCCTTATAGCGCTGGAGAGTTGCTTGCACTTCACGAGCAATCCCGTAGTGATCTTCACCAACAATAGCAGGCTGCAACATGGTGGAAGTAGAACCCAGCGGATCTACAGCCGGATAAATTCCTTTAGCAGCCAAGCCGCGAGACAACACAGTTGTTCCGTCCAAGTGAGCAAAGGTGGTTGCTGGCGCGGGGTCGGTCAAGTCGTCCGCTGGCACGTACACCGCTTGAACAGAGGTAATCGAACCTTCAGTGGTTGAGGTGATTCGCTCTTGCAAATCTCCCATGTCGGTTGCCAGAGTCGGCTGATATCCCACAGCAGAAGGCATCCGTCCTAGTAGCGCCGACACTTCCGAACCTGCTTGCACAAACCGGAAGATGTTATCAATAAACAGCAACACGTCTTGCTTACTGACATCGCGGAAATACTCAGCCATTGACAGTGCTGCCAAGCCTACACGCATTCTCGCGCCAGGTGGCTCGTTCATCTGACCGTATACAAGAGCGATTTTCGATTCATTGAGATTATCTTTATTAATAACCCCAGACTCGATCATTTCATTGTAAAGGTCATTTCCCTCGCGGGTGCGTTCGCCCACACCGCCGAACACAGACACACCACCGTGGTTGGTAGCAATGTTGTTGATCAGCTCCATCATAATTACGGTTTTGCCGACACCAGCACCGCCGAACAAACCGATTTTGCCGCCGCGTCGATAGGGTGTCAGCAGGTCGATAACTTTAATCCCGGTTTCAAACACTGATGGTTTGGTTTCCAGGTCAGTCAGCTTGGGTGCTGCACGGTGGATGGGGAAGGTTTCCTGTGCATTAACTGGCCCTTTGTTGTCTACAGGTTCGCCCAACACGTTGAAAATCCGACCCAAAGTGGCGGGGCCAACGGGAACGCTGATAGGAGCGCCAGTGTCTACCACGTCCATACCGCGCACAAGTCCATCGGTGGAACTCATAGCAACGGCACGCACTTGGTTGTCGCCCAAAAGCTGCTGCACTTCGCAGGTTACGGACACGTCTTGTCCGGCTTCGTTTTTGCCTTCAACCTTCAAAGCATTGTAAATTTGCGGCATTTTGCCAGTCGCAAATTCCGCGTCGATAACGGGACCGATGATCTGGGTAATACGCCCTACGTTTGTCTTGTCTGTGGTGGCTACCATGCTTGTGCCTATGTTGTGAAGCTATCTATATAGATACAGGAAAACGGTCTTAACATTTAGCAATGCCATTTTCCAGATTACCATGCCACAGCGATCGCACAGCTAGAGATGATCCCTATGAGGATGCGATCGCTATTTATGATTTCCCCTTACTCAACCGGAACGCCTGAACTAAGCTGATTAGACAATAAACTGCCGTGCCAACCACAAGGAAAGCACAGATGCGATCGCCTTAATTGTTAAAGTCAGTTTAAGCTGTTAACGATCAGCTTTGGAGTTGGCGTTTCCGCTTTAGCACTAAAGTTGCACCTAAAGCACCACCAAACAGCAATGTTTTCGTTGATATTACTGGCAAATATAGTCGCCGCCCAGAGTCCCCAGGTCAATCATCTTACCCTTTTCCCGCAATAAGGCAAGGCGTGACCCTTCTGACTGTGCCAGGCGTAGGCTCCCCATCAACCCTGATATGAATTGTAACTGATAAACAAAACTTATGTTCTATGTCATGCTGTAGGTGCTTCGCCTTGCCTGAGATGAAGCGTTACCCCTATTTGTTTTACATAGAATTGAGACTATTTTCCTTAGCTTTATTGTCACTGTTTGCCCAACAGCCGCGACCGGATACCTAAAGCACAAAATGCTAATGTACCCAACACAGAAGAGGTTTCAGGGATTTCACGGGCGGCCAAACGGAACTCAGCCATAGCAAAACCATTAGCAGCACCGCCTGTCCGGTCAGTGATTGTGACGGAGGAAAGCACACCTCCATTAGTGGCGTAGAATCCGAAATACTTGCTACCTCCAAAACCATCTATTTCTTGCGTCAGAGTTGCCAGACTACTATCAATAACCGTTACTGTAATTTTGTATGTACTAAACATATTTGGCTCTACATACAAATCAAACGCAGAAATACCGAAGGGCAATTTAATCTTTGTGGTCACAACATTAGAGCCGCTATAGTACACCTCGCCCATGTAGCCATGACTCCAAGTTGTCCAGCTCGAACCAATATATCGTTTTTCTACCGTAGGGCTGAAAGTTAAGTTGCCAAACGGTGAAGAAAGAGTCGAAACCGACGATAACTCCCCGAAGGGGCTATCTGGAACCGTCACCATATTGAAACCTAGATTGGCTAAGGTGTCTGTTCCTGTTGCCCATGATCCAGAATCGTCTACTGCAATAATTGCCGCCTTAACAGGGGGCGCATTAGCTAAAGATCCAAGGGTTATAAATGCTACGCCAGCAGTAATCATAGATAGCTTTTTCATAAAAGCTGAGGTTTTCATAGGACTCATTTTTCTACAAGTGTGCATATTCACAGGAAACGTCTTGATAAGTGCGTTTATTTGCACTGTTGATCTAGCGATTCTGAAAGATTTAGCGTTTGTGTACTCTTACTGGGTTGCTAGTTGCGATAGTAGAGTCACCAGAAATTTGCTTCATTAGTAAGAATCAATCACCAGCAAAAATGACTTAAGATCATTTCCTATTAATTGCTTTAAGCAAGTACCTGCACAGATGATGAAAAGATATTGCCTCAGTCGTTAATAGAAGCCGTCAGGAATCTTACTGACAAAAATTATATGTCCCTCAAATTTAATGTTGATTCAGTAACTTTCCTGACGTCTGATTGCAACATTTGTTTCTCTAAAAGCTGCTTATTTCATATGTAGACTGAAATTCTTATTTGCTAAGCTTGCTTAGAACATAGCTAGGCAAAGTTTGGCATATATTTAATGGCGATGGCTAGTAGTTATACGTAATCTTTATTAAAAAAACATATTTAACTACGGTATTTTCAGATACCGATAGACAATTAAGTAGCTATATCACTTATTGCATATAGCTTGCACGATTCCTAAGAAGGGCTTGATTACATTAAATATATAAAATTTTAGTAAAGCGTGATTGTAAGAAGATGTTATTTCTATAGGTATCCGGGTATACTTTTGAGCTATTTTTTCGACAATATGTGCTGTTGAAATATCCCTAGAGCATTTTATTTTGGCTCAAGCCTGCTGAGATTAAAATACTTTTTATGGCGGCGATATAAGACGGAGTTAGTGTTGTATTTGTATTAATTGTTGCTTTTGTTTGAAATACTCAAGCTCTGGTAAAATAAGAAATAAAGCAATTATAAACTGGGAAGAGAAGCAGGCATAGGAAGTAAGATTTCTATTTTTGTGAAAGAAAAATTCACCCTTTTCCTGGGGGCGCATTCAATACCATAACTTTAACCATGTTTTAAAAAAGTGTATTTTAAAACACACTTTTTCCGGCTTAAGGTTTCTGTAGGGTTGCAGGAAGGATGAAAGCGATCGCACTTAACTTTCCCACTTTTGGAAAAATACCCGTGCAGCTCTGGCTTACAAAGCCAAAGCTGCACGGGTAGACTTAGTTTGTAAAACATTAAGGCAACGCCTGCGGGTATATATACACGCAGGCGTTGCACCCCTAAGTAACGGTTACGCTAAATTTTTCGCTGGTGTTTACGCTTATAGGCTATACCAGCACCCACAGCACCAAACGCGAGTAAACCGAACGCCGAAGAAGGTTCCGGAACGTGTTCAACTGCCACGTCAAAAGAACTGTAAGTAAAACCGTTATTACCATCAGAGACTTTTAACTTAACGTTATAAACACCGTCATTGTTAAAAGACCACTGCCCATCGGTGCCAAAGAAATCATCATACTCCCCATCATCATCCAAGTCCCAAGCAAAGCTGAGAAGATCGTTGATACCCGGATCAGTTGCGGTAGCACCAAAATCAAACAACTCACCTTCTAAAACACTAATAGCCTTAGTGATGCTGGTAATCGTCGGCGCAACGTTCTCCACTGTGACGTTAAAAGAACCGAAATCAAAACCGCGATCGCCATCGGCGACTCGCAACCCCACGGAATTGACACCTACATCTGTAAAGGAATATTTTCCGGTTTGAGACCTGTGGTCATCATACCTACCGTCACCATCCAAATCCCAGCGATATCTGAGAATATCGTAGATTCCCGGATCGGTAGCAGTAGCGGCAAAATCGAAGGATTCGCCTTGTTTAACCGTTAAATTTTGGGTGAGGCGGGTAATTGTGGGAGCAACGTTCTCCACCGTCACGTTAAAAGAACCGTAATCATACCCACCATCGCCATCGGAAACTTGCAGCTTGATGGCATTGGAACCCTCATCCGCAAAGGAATGTCTCCCCCTAATGCCAGTCCGATTATCATACTGACCGTTATTATCCAGGTCCCAATTGTAGGTGAGAATATCATTGATACCCGGATCGGTGGCTCTAGCAGCAAAATTGAAGCGATCGCCTTCTTTGATCGTGATATTTCGGGTGAGTCTATTGATGGTAGGAGCGACATTTAAAACAGTTAATGTCCTCGTGACAACACTTGTTTCACCTTTATCGTCCTGTACTTGCGCCGTTAAAGCATGGGTTCCCTCATCAACATAAGTCCCTAAAGGCACAGTCACAGAACTGCCTCCGGCAGTATTTACCGCACTCCCAATAACATTGCCGTTCAGCCAGAAAGTAAGCGGATCGTTATTCGCATCACTGCCATATACGATTGGCGATACCGATTGACCCTCATTGATCGTGTAATTGTCCAAACTCACTATCGGTGCGACGTTTGGTGGTGGTGGCGGTGGTGGCGGTATGACAGGTGGCGGTGGTGGTGGCGGTGGTATGACAGGTGGCGGCGGTGGTGGCGTGATAGGTGGTGCTGGCTCTAGCGGCTTAACCGGATCGTTTGTGGTGCCGCTATCAGTATCGGCAATAAATGTCATTGTCCCGTTAAATCCGCTGTTCCATACCATTGCGAGACGTCCAAACAAGTCTCCCCGCGAAATGTCAATCGGTACAGAGTAGGCGTGGTTATCCGGCCTTTTTCCAGATACTACCTCGAAGTTCCAACCATCTGCTGAGTTCGGCGTATATTCGCTATCTCTACTTCTGATCCGATCGAAAACAGCATTTCCGGAAATAGCATCAATCAGTAGAGAGTTAAGCGAATTGCCACCAGAGTAAGAAAATGTCCAGCCGTAGGCGCTATTTTGGGAACTATAACCGTAGGTATCGCCACGTTGGGTGAGTGACCAGCCAGTACCAAACGCTCCTCCTGAATTAGAGCCTGTGGCACCCCAGTTTGCAATTTCGTAGCTTCCATCAAGGAAGCCAACCTTAACTTGCATCCCACTCATCATATTTCCGGTAGTTTTAAAGCCAGTGAGAGTTGTTGCCTGGGAGGGTGTGGCTGTGGTTCCTATGACAATAAAACTTGCGCCAACAATAGCAGTTGCTAGATTCCTGAAAGAGATATTCATAAACCCGGTTGCTCCTCAATGGTAGATTTTTGAAATGGTTAAGATGCGTCTGATTTTATAAATTAAAATCTACCTCCTTTTTTTTCTAAAAAAGCTTAATACAACAGGCTGAACCAAGGCTTATTATTAGCAATATTCTAATAAATTTTTTAGCCAGCCAAAGCCTCGAAAAGAATAAACACACTTTTCTAGACGTAATAATAAATAGTGAAGTTCCGGAAAATTTATAAATTTCGTTATATTTATTTGAGGGTTTATATAACTTTTTGCAGGCAAAAGCTAGAGCTTAGAAGCTTAATGAAAAGGCAAAAAAGTTTGCCTTTTTACTTTTAACTTCTTACTTTTTATAAATGTTGAAAATCTTCGGACTTCCAACTTTATTTACTTGCGTGAGCGATGTACTCAACGCCAGAAATGCAGTCTCTATCTAAGCTGCAACCTTATCCTATCTTTTGTTTGTAGCGCAGGCGTCTCCCCGGCAAAAGGCTCTTTTGCCTGTCTTACATACAAATGAAATAGGGCTGCTACAGTGCAGCTTTTTTTATTTCTAATCTTGCTCTCCGATAGAGATCGCAACTTAGAAAAGTGTTGCATACCTTATCTGGAAAAAACCAGTATTTCTGTGCAATCTTTATAGAAAAAATATATTTAGCTAGGTAAAATTTAGATTAAAACGTACAATAAATCAGCCAGATAGCTGAGCTTACATGATTTGTAAGCATCCTACCCCTAAGTGATTGTACTGAGATGATGTGAAGTTTCAGTAAAGGCTGACGTGAGGTGCGGGATGTATGGATACCTTAGGAGTATCTACAAAATAAACCGCGCGATCGCAACAACGCCACTACTTCCTAAAAATGGCAGATGAATGATCGCTACTCAGTGTCAGGCTTAACGCGCCGGATGGGTAAATTAGCAATTAACGCCGTCGCCCGTTGATTACTTTCTAAAGAAAATTCCAATCCGTCTGTCTCAATTTCAACGTAGCGAGACACAACCTCCATAATTTCTTTCCGCATTGACTCAACCATCTCTGGCGTTAAGTCAGCGCGGTCGTGAGCGATCACCAATTGCAGACGGCGCTTGACTTCCGCACGGCTGTTGTCAGCACCCATGCGAGGAAAAAGTCGTTCTAAAAGTTCATTGATCATCGAACTGGCAGAAGTGAAGGTTAGATAATCTTAGACCACAATAATTTTCGGATGCGAGAAAAGACGTTTTCCTTAGCAGCATCCAAATCAATAAACTCGATTGGCTCACCTTCTAGGCGGCGTGCAATATTGTAAAACGCCATTCCCGGTCGGGAGAGATTTTCAGCCAATACCAAGGGTTCGCCTCGGTTGGTGGAGACAATTACCCGCTCGTCGTCAGGAACAACGCCAATTAGGGGAATGGAGAGAATTTCTTGCACGTCTTCCACTGACATCATGTCATTGGCTTGCACCATCGCGGGTCGAATGCGGTTGACAATCAGGCGGGTGCTTTTGATAGTGTGTGCTTCCAGTAAGCCAACAACGCGGTCAGCGTCGCGCACGGCGGCAATTTCCGGGGTAGTGACGATCAAGGCTTCTTGGGCGGCTGCGATCGCATTCTGGAAGCCCATCTCAATACCCGCCGGAGAGTCAATCAAAACATAATCGTACTTTGCAGCTAACTCATTGACCAACTTCTTCATCTGGTCTGGAGTAACTGAATCCTTAGTTCGATTTTGGGCAGCTGGTAGCAGCACCAGTCCCGGTTGGCGCTTATCTTTCACCAAAGCTTGATCCAGCCGACACTCACCAGCCAGAACTTCAACAGCAGTGTAGACAATGCGATTTTCCAACCCCAGCAACAGATCCAAATTTCTCAGACCGAAATCCGCATCCACCAAGGCAACTTGCCGCCCCAATCGAGCTAGAGCCATGCCCAAATTTGCCGTTACAGTGGTTTTTCCTACCCCTCCTTTGCCGGAGGAAATTACAATAATGCGACTCATGTTGAAAGATTTGTTTTTTGACTTCTGATTTTGTTCTAGGCGCGGTTTATTGCGGCTTTGTTTTTGCCTTTTAAATTATGTTAATGGCTTAGCTTTTGAGTTTTGTAGTTGTGAATATATAGTTATCACTCAAAAATAATAACTCCTTAACCGAAAACTAGCGCAAAACATTGGTGAGAGTGGGAGAGCGGGAGAGGGAGAGAATGTAGCTAGTTCCCTCTCAGAGACTGGGAACTAGCCATTATTTTTTTGCCTTTTAAGTTTTGCCTGTTTATCCCCTAGCCCCCAGTGATGAAAATTGGGTTTTGGCAAAATCAGCAGCTTTAGCGATGCGAATTCCTTCCGGCGTTACATAAGCAACCTCCGGGTAAAATTGAGCAGGTGGCGTTTCCGGCGATCTCGCTAAATAATCGCCTATTCGCAGCTGAGTAGGTTCCATCTGTAGCGCCATAATCAGACATTGAGAATTTCCCTCAGCACCAGCATGAGCAATTCCCCGCAAGCGTCCCCATACTAAAATATCCCCTGCCGCTATAACGCTACCGCCCGGATTTACTTCTCCCAGGATAACGACGGTGCCGGGATGACGAATTTCCATGCCAGAACGCACGGTAGTTTGCAGATACAAAGGTTCTGTTAATAAAGGTGCTGGACTCGAAGGCTTTTCATTCAGGGAAGAAACAGGGGGGGACTGTTCCACCGAGTAGCCAGCAGTAGCAGCAGCAACAGCGGTTTGACGGCGTGAAGTATAAACGCGCTTAAGTTTTAGCTGGTCTTCAGAAAGAGCATCAGCGATCGCTTGCAGCTGGCGTGCATCCAACAAACGATCTTTCGCCACCAAATGCACCGCTGTATTTGGTTGCCAGAAGCGATCGCCTCCATTCAGGCGCTGCTTCAGCTGTTGCCAAAGATCAGACCAGCTGCTAGTAGCAGGTGTCTCCGCTTCTGGGGGCAAAATTAACATTATCCCCTCATC
Organism: Trichocoleus sp. FACHB-90; assembly: GCF_014695505.1. Classification (NCBI taxonomy): domain Bacteria; kingdom Bacillati; phylum Cyanobacteriota; class Cyanophyceae; order Leptolyngbyales; family Trichocoleusaceae; genus Trichocoleus; species Trichocoleus sp. FACHB-90. The sequence continues at coordinate 34,855 of NZ_JACJOK010000082.1, read as the reverse complement.
CTCATTTTTGATGCGAACTTGCTCGTGGCAGTTCACCTCCCTTGGATTATCGGGAACAACTGAAACAGCTATAGGAACGGAGGAATCAGAAGTCATGGGCGAAAAGTCTGACCTGGGCGGAATTGACTAATTATCCATAATAGAGGCAAGCGGCTTCTGCTGTAGAAATACTGCTGTCGCTTATCCTAGAAACGCCGGAAGCATCAATCTGGGCTGACGATTTTCTAAAGATTTTTAGTCAAACGTCGATAAACCGTGGCTAACGCATCGGCATCTCCTACATTGCCAGGAAACAGCACCACTGGCAAATTAGGAAACTGAGGATGACTCTCTGGAGTTCGCACCATTGAACATCCAGCCAAAATTTGACCGAGTAACCGCGCTGAAGTCAGCGCCAAACCCGTACTCAAGACATCATTGGAAGTAATCCCACCCTTGCTAATCAGAAAGCCGATATCTGTCGGTAAACCGCGCACAATATCCATCAACAAGGCGGAAACATCTGCCCCAAACTGCAACCTTGTCTCTACATCCTTGAAGCTAAGTTCTTGGCGGCTAGTGTAAACTACTGGCGTTTTACCTGAATTATGCGCCGCTTCAACTTTGGTAAGAGTTTCATTGAGCAGTGTTGCCGACTGATTGGTAGAATCATCAACTAAACGCGCCACCTCAACCTCAATGCCCAATATACCCGGTTCTTGCAATAGCTTTTCTAGCTGTTGTGTCGTCTTTTTGACGTGGGAACCGACTATTACCGCGCCCGGTTTGCCACCCCGCACGTATTGCGCCATATCCTCGGCGGCGACGGCTTGAGGAGGTAAGGCAGCTAAGGCGGTTAAAATACTGGCAGCACTGCGAAATAAGAAACGTTTCCCTTGACTTGCTGCTTTGAGAATATCCTGGGCAAACTTGTTCAAATCGTCTTGGGTTTCCCCATCCACAACACCACACTGATTACCCGTCAAGTTCATCAATCGTTCCCAACTTCCGGCGCGAATATCTGATAATAAAAATCTTTCGACGGTGTTAGCTGGAATCCTACCTTTCGTCTTTTCTTGGACATAATCGGGCAGGTAGGAGTGATGGTAGCCAAAGACAGAATCGCGGGCAAACTCTGTTTCATGAACTGGTGTGGGTACGCCGTCGATAATCAGATAATGTACGCTATCGCGGGTAATTCGTCCCCCCTCGAAGAAAGCTGGAACCAAAAAATGAGCATCAAAGGGGCCAATTTGTTCAGCAATGATATCCGTTTCGACTGGGTAATGTCCGCGCAGGGTGGAGTCGGAACGGCTGACAATTAGAAAATCTTGGATGTCACAGAGGGCGGAGTCCTCGGACTGAAGCGAAGCGATCGCTTCTTTCAAGTTATGGCAAACTTCTCTAGTAACAGCCGTTGCTTCTTGTGGTGTCAGCGCCCTAGTATTTGTCAGCACAAAGAAAATCGGCGACGCATCAGCTAACCCCAATCGCAAGGTTTCCACGTCCCAGCGCGTCAGCAGCAGGCAGCTGTGGACAGTCTGAGAACCAGTGGGGTCATCATCTAGGACAATAATTTTTGGGTTGGTTGTCATCTTCAGTTTGAACGTTGCCCCTGTAATTTTCTCATCTCTTCTTGTACGCTGAGACCAATCTGCAAAGCTTCATTCAATAATTGTCCATATTCACTTGCCTCTTGGCTGACTTGCAACGCTCTCACTGCTGCTAAATTATTGTTAAACAGTTCGCGATTTTTAGCAATCAAGTCTTTGTTCTCTCGCAAAATCCTTTCGGTTCTCAAAGCCTTAACTAAATCTTCTCTTGTCAGTTGCAGTCCGGCAATTACGTTTTCTCGTTCGCTGAGACTTTCTGACATACTGCCAGCATTTTCCAGTTGATCGTGAATATGTATGGCTTTAATAACAGAATTGTATTTATCAACTTCATCAAGCAGATTTATCAGTAATTTCGGGCTTCTTTTTCTTAGCCAAATCCATCGACAGATAGATACTAAAATTGGCGTCGCCATCAATAAAATAATTACAGCAATAATTGAGTAACCAAGAGTAGGTAAAATAATAAAGGTATAAAGAAAGCCACAAATAATAGGAGTAAGCGCTAGTCCGATTAGTAGCTCATTAAATAAAAAATTAAACAGATTTTCAGGTTTTTGGAAAAGTGAGGGTCTGAAGACCTCATCTGTATCAACTCCAGTCAAATGTTTCAGTTCTCCCTTAGTAATTTCCAAACCTTGCAAATCTAGCTGCACAGATTAATACTCCTGGGATATTGAGTTGGCTATTTATGGTATTTTACTCGCGTTTTGCGGAATAAAGGCTATGCGATCGCTTCCGGGAGATAAAGGCTGATTGTGTAACTTTTATGGAGAGGAGACAGGGACATATTCAGCATAATCTGAGCGGAAGCGATCGCTTGGCAGAATTGAAACTACAACTGTTCGGGCGTTTGTTATAAGGAGCAACGGCATGAATGATGAGCGATCTAATCGGCGGGGTGGCAAAAACTACGAGCATCTAAAGAGAAACCTCCTACTGATGACCACAGGGGGCATTTTGCTGGCGACGCTGTTCGTACTGATTGGTATTTGGCGCACGGGTACTCGCTTTGTAGGCGAACTCAATTCTATGTTTAACCCTCCACCTGCCACACCCCAGGTTGATGTACGCTCAGTAGTTGTCCGTCAAGTGAGGAATGCCAGCGAACTAACCACCGCCGTTTTTACAATGGAAGCAGTCGTCCCCACCAGCCAAGATAGAAAATTAGGTGAATATGTTATTGGCACAACCAGACTGCTCTACATTGCTTATGGTGAGGTGAAAGCTGGGGTAGACTTGAGCGACCTAAAAGCTGACAACGTGCAAATTGTCAACGATACTATTCTGCTGCGCCTCCCGCCGCCCCGCATCCTCGACAGCAAAATTGACGTAAATCGCTCTAAAGTATATGACTACGACCGGGGGTTTTTAGGCTTGGGGCCAGACGTAGCACCGCAGTTGCAGACCCTAGCCCAGCAAGAAACGCTGTTGAAAATTATCACCGCTGCTTGTAATCAGGGGTTGTTAAAGCAGGCAAACGACAGAGCAGAGCTAGTTGTTTCCCAGCTTTTGAATGTAGCAGGTTACAAAGAAGTTTTGGTGGAAACTACTTCGCCCCCACCAGAAAGCTGTAAGTGAAGGGACTGGGGAGGATGCACAGGCGTAGAAAATATACAATATAGGCCAAACCCTGAAGGTATATAGCCAGGAAAACTGGTTTATAAAGTACATATTTATGACAAACCCGTCAATACCTTTACTAATGCCTGACTTTCGGACTTTGTTTGAGTCAGTACCAGGCTTGTATCTGGTATTGATGCCAGATTTTACTATCGTGGCGGTTAGCGATGCTTACTTGCGTGCCACGATGACAAAACGGGAGGAAATTCTGGGACGCAGAATATTTGATGTTTTCCCCGACAATCCAGACGATCCCAGTGCTACGGGGGTTCGGAATCTGAAAGCTTCCTTGGAGAGCGTACTACAAAATCGGATGGCGGATACGATGGGGGTGCAGAAGTACGACATTCGCCGCCCGGAATCAGAGGGAGGTGGATTTGAGGAGAAATATTGGAGTCCGATTAATTCGCCAATCTTTGGGGAAAACGAAGAGATTGCCTATATCATCCATCGTGCCGAAGATGTGACAGAATTTGTCCGCCTCAAGCAGTTGGGAATTGAGCAGGACAAGCTCACCGAAGAACTGCAAGCACGAACCCAGCAGATGGAAGCTGAGATTTTCTTGAGAGCGCAAGAGTTACAGGATGTAAACAGACAGCTAAGAGCAGCCAATGAGGAACTAGCAAAGGCGCGTGACGACGAAGCGCACACAGCGCAGGAGCAGATAGCAAGCATTCTGGAAAGCGTGAGTGAGGCGTTTATCGGCTTAGATAGGGAATGGCGGATTACCTATGTGAACCAACAGACGGCGAAGCTTAACGGTAAACAGCCGGAGGACTTCATTGGCAAAATCTACTGGGAGGTTTGGCCCTGGTCAGTAGGGACTCGCCTTGAGAAGGAATATCGTCGAGCAGTTAGCGAGCAGGTAGCTGTTCATTTTGAAGAGTTGTACGAGCCGTTGAATATGTGGTTGGAAATTGATGCTTATCCTACCAAAGACGGACTCGGCATTTATTTTCGGGACATTAGCGATCGCAAAGCTGGGGAGAAACAGCGCGAACACTTGCTCTTCCAAGAGCAGCAACACACAACCCGCTTACAAAAACTGGCTGAAGCAACGTTAGCTATTAACTCGGCTTTGTCAATAGAAGAGGTGTTACAAGTAATTACAGAGCAGGCACGTTCTGTCATCGATGCACACCAGTCAGTCACGAGTGTGACGATTGATCAAAACTGGACTCAGGCGATTAATTCGGTTTCGCTTTCAGATAAGTATGCTGCATGGCGAGATTATGATGAAAAGACTGATGGTTCTGGGATTTACGCCTGTGTCTGCCACATGAATCGCCCGATGCGGATGACTCAGGCTCAACTGGAAGCTCATCCCCGATGGCGAGGGTTTGGAGATGCGGCTGACAAGCATCCACCGATGCGGGGTTGGTTGGCGGCACCCTTGACGGGACGGGATGGACGTAATATTGGTTTGCTCCAGTTGTCGGATAAGTACGAGGGCGAGTTTACCGAAGAAGACGAAGCGATTGTTGTGCAGCTGGCGCAGATGGCATCGGTGGCGATTGAGAATGCGCGGTTGTACGAAGCCCAACAGAATGCACGTACTCAGGCGGAAGCAGCCAACCGAGTTAAGGATGAATTTCTGGCTGTGCTGTCTCATGAATTGCGATCGCCTCTGAATGCCATACTTGGTTGGGCGCAAATGTTGCGATCGCGCTCTTTTGACCAGAAAACTACATTTCGGGCTTTGGATACAATTGAGCGCAATGCCAAGTTGCAAACTCAACTAATTGATGATTTGCTAGATATTTCCCGGATTATTCAGGGTAAGCTGAGTTTGAATGTCTCACAGGTGGATCTAGTATCACCGATTGAGGCAGCAATTGAAACTATGCGTTTAGCTGCTGAAGCTAAGTCGATTAATGTTAAATTTTCGATTTTAGATTCACAATTGCAGGTAAACAAAAATCCCAAATCCCACCCAAATCGCAAATTTCTAATTGCAGGCGATCGCAACCGATTACAACAAGTTATCTGGAATCTGCTCTCCAATGCCATCAAGTTTACATCTTCTGGGGGAATTGTAGAAATTAAACTTGAGGCTATAGGTTCAAACGCGCAAATTCAAGTCAAAGATACAGGTGCTGGAATAGATGCTGATTTTCTGCCTCATGTCTTTGATTACTTCCGCCAAGCTGATAGCAAAATTACCAGATCGTTTGGTGGCTTGGGATTGGGATTGGCGATCGTGCGTCAGCTGATAGAATTACATGGCGGAACTGTTAGCGCCGAAAGTCTTGGAGTTGGGCTTGGGGCAACGTTTGTCGTGCAATTACCGCTTATTAAAGATGAAAGCATAAGTAAGGATGAATTAAATTCATCCCCCATCCCTGATTCCTCATCTTTACCTCTTCAGGGCGTGCGGATACTTGTTGTGGATGATGAAGCCGACACCCGCGAATTTTTGACTTTTGCGCTGGAAGAATATGGTGCCGAAACGATGGTAGCTGCATCAGCAGCAGAAGCGCTAAAAGCATTGGAATTGTATCATCCAGATGTGTTATTAAGCGACATCGGAATGCCAGAAGAAGACGGCTATAGTTTGATCCGCAAAGTGCGATCGCTTTCTTTAGAACGTGGCGGAAGCATAAAAGCTGTAGCACTGACAGCTTACGCTAGAGAGGAAGACCAAGAACGGGCTATCTCTGCCGGGTTCCAGATGCACGTAGCTAAGCCCGTCGAACCAGCAGAGTTGGTGGCGGCGGTGTCAAGTTTAGCGTTTGGTTCTTGAAAGTCATCTATCATCGCAATGGCACTTCAGCTGAGGGGAAAAAATAGTCGCAGGTAAGTGGATAAAATTTCTTTCCCCCAAAAAGCTGTTAAAACCGCTCCCAGTGCCAGAAATGGGCCAAAAGGTATCGCTTGACGGCGCTTTAGTAAACCGAGTGCTAAAGCCCCACCGCCACCAAATGCACCCACCACACACGCTAAAAACCCAGCCAGAAGCAAATACTTCCAACCCAACCAGGCTCCCATCATTGCCGCCAGTTTAGCATCTCCGCCACCCATCGCCGCTTGCCCAAAAACCAATGCTCCGACAATGGTAATGATGTCAAATAACCATATTCCGACAACCGCACCAAAAATACTCGATGACAAATAATTTACCAATCCTACCCAACTTGCCTCTGGGAGAAAACCTGCGATCGCTTGAAACACTAATCCCAAAATTAATCCTGACTGAGTGAGTGGATTTGGCAACGTCATTGTGTCTAAATCTATCAAAGATAGTGCCAAAAGCCAGCTGAAAAAAGCCCAATACCCTAGCGTTTGCCAGGACATTCCAAAAACCAAGAATACCAGCAAAAATAGCGCCCCAGTTGCCGCCTCAACCATTGGATAACGCAGGGAAATCTTACTTCTACAGTGGCGACATCGCCCCTGCAACAACAGCCACCCGAAAATTGGTACATTCTCGCGCTTACCCAGCCGATGCAAGCAATGGGGACAGCGGGAAGGAGGCCAAAGAATCGACAAACCCGCTGGTAGCCGATAAACAACTACATTCAGAAAGCTGCCTATTGCGGCACCCAAGGCAAAGACAATGAAAACAGCAGGCAACGCCAATAGGGTATCCATAATTGGGGATTGGGGGCTGGGGATTGGGGATTGGGGAAGATAGGAAAGCAATTTCTTAATCCCTAATCCCCAATTATCAGCTTCTTCGTGAAATTAGTTTAAATATTTTCAAAAAAATGATATTTTTTCTGATATTCTTATAATATAGTTGATTACTTTTAAATGATTTCCTTTACAATGGAAATCTAACCTAAAATTTAAAAATTGCACAGATTTCCATTATTTAAGTATACATCAATAGGTCAAGCAGTAGACCAAAACTGGATACAAAAAAAAGTTTTTTTGCCTTTTTCAAATTTTCGTGGCAATATCAATAAATTTCAGATTCAATCTGACTAAGAGGTACAAAACATTCTTGTGGCAGGAGAATTGGTTTATTGTAAAAAATCAACTTTCCGCGACAAGTGTATCGGTCAATTGCCACGCCCAAAGGACGCTGTACGCGGTCTGGATGAACTTCTGAGTAAGTGCGATAGATTTGTCTGGCTGCTCTGATGATACTGGGATCTAGCAACACGGGAATCTCTATCCTTTCAGTCCAAGTTTCTGTTCGTTGCTGTGAAGCGTAAACCACTTTTAACCCCTATTGTTTCGTGTTAGCTGTTAATCAAGAGCGTGCAATGGCATCAATCAAGCATGGCAATTTTAAGTTTTGGGAAGAGTTTAATTAGGACTCCTCCAGTGCTTGAATCAAACTATCACCCATTGCGCGACACCCTAAAAGATTCATTCCTTCGGACATGATATCGCCTGTGCGATCGCCTTTATCGAGAACTTGCAATACCGCTTGCTCAATTTTATCTGCGGCAGTAGGCTGATTTAAGCCGTAGCGTAGCATCATTGCGGCACTGAGAACCTGGGCTAGAGGATTTGCCTTATCTTGCCTAGCGATATCGGGGGCAGAACCGTGAACGGGTTCAAAGAGACCGGGGCCAGACGCACCTAAACTGGCAGAAGGTAACATACCAATACTGCCTGTAAGCATAGCGGCAGCATCAGAAAGAATATCACCAAAAAGGTTGCCTGTAACAATTGTGTCGAATTGTTTAGGTCTGCGGACAAGTTCCATAGCGGCGGCATCGACATAGAGGTGAGAAAGATCCACATCGGGATATTCTTTAGAGAGGAGAGTAATGCGATCGCGCCAAAGTTGCGACACCTCTAGCACATTCGCCTTATCCACAGAGCATAGCTTACCGCCGCGTTTTTGCGCTGTTTCAAAAGCTACTCGCCCAATTCTGTCAATTTCCGCCTCAGTGTAAGCCATCGTATTGACACCGCGTTTTTCCCCAGTTTCAGTCTCAAAAATTCCTTTTGGTTGCCCAAAATAAATTCCCCCAGTAAGTTCGCGTACCACCATCATATCGACACCCTCGACAACTTCCCGCTTCAACGACGAGGCATCAACTAGCTGAGGTAATATTTTCGCGGGACGCAAATTAGCAAATAAACCCAATCCCGCCCGAAGTCCCAACAATCCGGTTTCTGGGCGTTGATGACGAGGTAAATTATCCCACTTGTAACCGCCAATTGCCGCCAGTAAAACAGCATCGCTATTACGGCAAGTTGAGAGAGTTTCGTCGGGTAGTGGTGAGGAGGTAGCATCAATCGCTGCACCGCCGAGGAGTGCTTCTGTAAATTCAAAGCTTAAATCGAGTTGCTTCCCTACGACTTTTAAAACATCTACCGCCACTGCCATAATTTCAGGGCCAATGCCATCGCCAGGTAAAAGAGTAATGCGGTAGTTCTGTGCCATAGCTCGTTATGGGTAAATGTTTAATCTGCTGAAAGTGGTTGCAGAGTAAATATAATACACAGCAACTGTACCGATGGAGTTTTTAATCTACTTAGATGTTTGTTGCCTAAATCTTCGATGACTTAATGTAAAAACGAGGATGTTGGCACGTCTTTTTCTGTGCGCCTGATGCTGCTTTGTCTATTATTGTGGCATTGTGGCAGGTGCTAGACGCGATCGCTCATCGCCACAAACCTTGTTTAAATTTCGGAAACGCTGATGGCAAATGCTGTAGGTAAAGGCTACGCTATGGTCAATCTAGCGGTCTGTAAAGTCAACCCCCAGCAGCTATGGCAAAAGAACTGGCAATACGTACTTGTGGACTCACCAAGCAATTCGATCGGCATATTGCAGTTAATGATATAGATTTACAGGTAAAAGCCGGGGAAGTCTACGGACTAATTGGGCCGAATGGTGCCGGAAAAACTACGCTGTTGCGGATGTTGGCGGCAGCTGAAGAACCAACAACGGGTGAAATTTATATTAATGGCGATCGCTTGCAAAGAGATCACTCTAACCCAACCCTGAAGCGGCGACTTGGCTATCTTCCCGACGACTTTCCCCTGTATGACGATTTGACAGTCTGGGACTACTTAGACTATTTTGGACGACTTTATCGCTTGCGAGAGCCACATCGCAGCCAGCGCCTGCGAGAAGTTTTGGAACTGGTGCAACTCACCAATAAGCGCAATAGCATTATTTCCACCCTCTCGCGGGGGATGAAACAGCGCCTGAGTCTTGCCCGGACAATTATTCACGAGCCGATTTTGCTACTGTTAGATGAACCAGTTTCCGGCTTAGACCCAATTGCCAGGATGCAATTCCGGGAAATCATCAAAGTCTTGCAGGAAGCTGGGATGACAATTGTGATTTCTTCCCATGTCCTTAGCGACTTAGCGGAACTTTGTACCTCTGTCGGCATCATGGAACTAGGTTTTTTAGTGGAAAGTGCGCCGCTAAAAGAACTTTATCGCCGTTTGTCGCGACAGCAGATTTTCCTGTCAACATTGGGTAAGCTAGAAGCACTTATTACCCAACTGAAAAACCATCCTTTAGTCGAAGAATGGGAGGTGGTGCCGGGACAAGAGCGAGTACGTCTTTATTTTACCGGGAGTCAGGAAGAGTGTGCTAAGTTATTGCGATCGCTCGTAGAATCCGGCATTGAGTTGACCGAATTCCACTGCACTCAAGAAGACCTGGAAACTATCTTTCTCAAACTGGGACACCAGCAAGCCTCATAGATTTTGGATTTTGGATTTTGGATTTGATTGGAAATTTAAACTCTAAAATTCCGTTGATTCTGGAGAATTTTTTACTCATGAAAGTTAATTGGACAGATCGGCTGGGAGACTTAAACCCCCAGTTATTGCGAGAATTCAAAGGGCGTTTAAAACCCCGTAACGTACTGATTGCAGTAGGTATATCCCTGCTGGGGCAGCTGCTACTGCTAATGAGTTATAGCACCATGTTGCCTCTTGATACTGGTAACACCGACATTTACAACAGATATTGCAAAGGAAAACTTGGCGATACCAAATGCTTGCGGGATGCCCTTGGCAATATTGACATTAACTGGCAACTGTGGTGGCTAGATGTATTCGTCTCGCTGAGTGTTATTGGTTTCTTAACCGTGTTAGTGGTTGGCACCTATATGCTGATCAGCGACCTAGCGCGGGAAGAAAATCGGGGTACGCTTAACTTCATTCGTCTGAGTCCCCAGTCTACTACCAGCCTTTTCAGCGGCAAACTTTTGGGTGTGCCGATTGTCATGTATCTTTTGGTAGGTTTGGCGATTCCTTTGCATTTATTCGCGGGACTGTCGGCAGAAATTCCTTTAGCCCTTCTTTTGGGCTTTTACGGGGTCGTCGTTGCTAGTGCCGCTTGCTTCTACAGTGCGGCGCTACTCTATGGCTTAGTCAGCGGTGGACTAGGTGGATTTCAAGCTTGGTTTGGCGGCGGCATCGTGTTAGCTTTTCTGAGCATGATGACTACCATGAACCTTCACAGCGGTTCAGTAAACGGCAATAATGCACTAGACTGGGTGTTCGTATTTTCTCCTTCAGTTGTACTGCCATATCTAATAGATGCCAGTCCTCTAGGGAAAGTATATTCCTTGGGAATGGATCAGCGACAAGCGTGGCAATGGTTTGGCTTACCCTTGGGTGCCAATATTTGGAACATGGCCAGCTTTAGCGTACTGAACTATGCTCTAGGAACCTTCTGGTTTTGGCAAGGGCTGAAACGTTGCTTCCACAACTCCGGTGCTACTCTACTGAGCAAGCGTCAAAGTTACTTGATCGCAGCTTGCTGTGAAGTTGCGCTGATCGGATTTTCTCTGAAGCTACCAAAATGGTTCGAGAATCCAGAGGCTATACCAGCAAGACTATTCGAGAATTTTGGTGCCTTACTGCTGTTGAATCTGCCGCTGTTTTTGTGTCTAATGGCAGCTTTGTCACCGCACCGCCAAGTCTTGCAAGATTGGGCGCGTTACCGTCGCGAGGGGACATCTTCTCGTGGTAAGAAACTCGTTCAAGATTTGGTTTGGGGTGAGAAAAGCCCCTCACTGGTGGCAGTGGCGCTGAATTTGCTGATTGCCTCACTAATAGTCGTACCCTGGATATTGGTTTGGCCTGATAGCGACTATAAGCTATCAGCACTAATGACTGTAGTGCTGAGCGTGAATGTAATCTTGATTTACGCAGGCGTAGCCCAGCTGATGCTGTTTATGAAGACACCGAAGCGATCGCTTTGGGCTGCCAGTACAGTAGCTGCATTGATTATATTGCCGCCTGTCACCTTCGGCTTGCTGTCCATCGAACCTAATGAAATTCCTGGTTTGTGGCTGTTTTCCGCCTTTTCTTGGTATGCGGCAAAAGACGCTGCGATAACCACCGTTGGTTTATCAGTGCTGGGACAATGGTTGGCGTTCAGCTTATTGAGTATTCAGACAGCCCGACAACTGCGGTTGGCTGGTGAGTCTGCCTCGAAAGCTCTGATGTCCGGGCGTTCTGCTTTACCTAGCTAATCCTTCTCATTCCCAGGCTAAGCCTGGGAATGACTATCAAAGGCTCTAGGAGGCTCTGCCTCCCGAATGCGTTCCCAGGACGCAGCCTGGGAACGAGATTAAATAATAAAGGAAAAAGGCAATGAATCTACCTTGGATAGAGCGGTTAGGCGACTGGAATCCGCAGCTGTTGCGAGAACTAAAAGGAAACCTAAAAAACCGTAATTTACTAATAGCAGTTGGCATATCTGTGCTAACACAGTTTTTACTACTGACCTATCTCTACGAACAGGCGCATTATTCTTTTTGGGAGAGCTTGTTTCCAACTCTCAACTGGATTTTGCCGCTTATTCTTTTGCTGGCAGGTGTCTATATGTTAATCACTGACCTCAGCAAAGAAGAACGTCGAGGCACCCTAAATTTTATTCGGTTGAGTCCTCAATCTAGCCAAAGTATTTTGATTGGCAAGATGTTAGGAGTTCCAATTATAGTTTATTTGGGTGTAGCTTTTGCAGTGCCGTTGCATTTGTGGACTGCTATTAGTGCAGGTGTTCCTTTTATTTTTATTCTGAGCTTTTATCTCCTTATAGGCGCAGGTTGCTGTTTCTTTTATACTGCTGCTCTGCTCTATGCTTTTTTAGGAGGATTTCAAGCTTGGGCAGGCACTTTTTTGACTTTTGTATTTGCTTGGCCTTTGCTACAAATACTAAATTTTGCTATGGATTTGGTGAGGAGTAAGGATTTCGATTCAAGCAGTATCAACATTTACAGTTTGCAATGGTTCCACTTACCACTTGGTAGTGTAGTGTTGACCGAAGGTTTTATAATGCTGAATTTTGGTTTGTGGACTTACTGGATTTGGCAAGCATTAAACCGACGTTTTTCTAATGCTAATGCTACTTTAATCAGTAAAAAACAAAGTTACTGGATAACGGGTTGTTTTGAAGTTCTACTTATAGGATTCTGTCTGCAAAACAATCATTTAAACCCAGCAAAAATATCTGATTACGGGTTTTTGTCACTATTGACATTGGTTTTTGAAATAATAAACTTGGTTTGGTTTGTAGGGTTAATTGCTGCTTTGTCACCTCACCGTCAATCGTTACAGACTTGGGCGCGTTACCGCCGAGAAAGGGTTTCTACACGGCGAGGTTTCTGGAAGAGTGATTTAGTTCAAGATTTGATTTGGAGTGAAAAAAGCCCTGCTGTTGTAGCCGTGGCGATTAATTTGGGAATTAAAACAGCAATTTGGGGGGCTTGGATTCTATCTTGGCCTGCAAATTCTGAGAAGATGCAAGCGATTTTAGGTTTGATACTAAGCCTAAACTGGATTTTGATTTACGCGGTTATAGTTCAGAGTCTGTTGTTTATGAAAACAGATAAGCGATCGCTCTGGGCTAGCATGACTGTAACATCCTTGATTGCATTCCCTCCAGTCTTTTTTGGCTTGCTGTCGATGCCATTTTATAAAAATCCTGGTGTTTGGCTGCTAACCGCTTTTCCTTTGATGGCTGTAAAAGAAGCCTCCGTGATTACTGTTTTTATGGTAATTTTGGGGCAATGGAGCGCTATGACATTGTTAAGCTTACAATTGACGCGCCAGATGCGGCTGGCTGGTGTATCTGCATCAAAAGCGCTGTTTGCTAAATAATCTGTTGTTTATTGGCTGACAATGATTGATAGCGATCGCGTCTTTATTTGCAAAGAGCGATCGCTATATAGTAATCCAGGGTAAACGCATCTAAATTAACTTGACAAAAGAAAGTAGATGTGTATTTTAAAAAGCTCACTGCTGACGAATGACATCAATGGCACTCTTGAGCGAATCAATATAAGTTTGTTCTCTTCGCATTACCAACTCCAGTACCAGGCGTTGCATAATCTGTTCGCGACTAGCAGCTTCGTCGCCCAGAATTGGTAAATCAATATTCTCACACTCAGCCAGCTTTTCTCGACGTGCAGCTAGCTGCTGTTCTAGCAGATGAATAATCGCATCATTTGATAACTGTGCGGCGAAATACATTTGAATGAGTAACGGTTCTCTTACCGTTGCTAAAGGCTGAGGACATTGAAGCCACCGGATTAATTCAGCTAGTCCTGCCTCTGTCAAACTGTAAACTTTGCGGTTAGGGCGATCGCTCTGAATTTCTACAGTACAGGTAATCCAACCTTGCTCAACCAGTTTATCGAGGGTTCTGTAGATTTGTGCTTGGTCTGCGGGCCACAAGTGAGCAATACATCCATCGAAGCAGCCTGTTTTCAGGTCATAACCCGTCCTCTCTTCTTGCTGAAGTAAACCCAGAATTGCGTGTGCCAGAGACATAGACGGTTTTCCGAAGAATGAAGTAGTGGAAGCTCTATTGGTCACTTATGATCTTATGCTAATATATGAGTAATCACATATAGGAGCAATCAAAGTAAACGAAATGAATGAGCTTTGCTCCGACAAAGAACCTAAAGGCATCAGCTTCTTGGCGTCCGGGGTTTATGACCCAATTTAGATAGACTTTCATACTCTGCAAGGGCTGGTTATCTGCATATTCTTCGCCAGGGTTCTGATTAAACTGAAAACTAAGGCATCAAGGAGACAGTTGATGACGACTCAAATACGAACGATGCGAACGGTTGCAGGCATCATTAACAGTGTCGAAACGCTGGAAGGTGAAGGGATGCTTGTGCGCCGCCCATTCCCCAAAAGCACCTTCTCCCACTTCGACCCCTTCCTCCTCCTTGATGAATTAGGGCCAGTTGATATTAAGCCGGGTCAAGGAAAAGGAGCGCCGGATCATCCCCATCGGGGCTTTGAGACGGTTTCCTATGTCCTTGAGGGGCGCTTGGAACACAAAGATTCACAGGGTCATGCAGGACAGTTGGGTGCTGGTGATGTGCAGTGGATGACAGCAGGAGCGGGTGTTGTGCATTCAGAAATGCCAGAGCGAGAATTTGCTCGGACTGGCGGACGGCTTCACGGACTGCAACTTTGGGTGAATCTGCCTCGGCGGGACAAGATGATGAAGCCTCGTTATCAGGAAATCTCGGCGGAGCAAATTCCCACGGCTCAGACTGATGATGGCTTAGTAACGGTAAAAGCGATCGCTGGAGAAGCGCTGGGAGTCAAGTCCGCGATCGCAACGCAGACTCCGATAATGTACCTGCACTTCACCCTCCAACCGGGCGCAACGGTGGTTCAGCCGGTGCCAAAAGAATACAATGCCTTTACATACGTGCTAGATGGAGAAGGTTTGTTTGGTGCAGACAAGGAACGTGCAGGAGATGGGCAGATGGTGTTATATGCACAAGATGGTGGGGAAGTAGCACTCGCCAATCCATCAAATGCGCGATCGCCATTGGATGTGCTGCTCATTGCTGGCGTACCGCTAAACGAGCCAGTTGTCCGCTACGGGCCATTCGTGATGAATACCGAAGCAGAAATTGTTCAAGCGATTGAAGATTATCGTAACGGGAGGATGGGTTCCATTGACTTCTAACACACTTTTACAACGAATACATCAACATCAATATCTGCGCGATCTGCGGAACAAATTGCTGCACCTCCACCGGATGTTGCTTGACACAGAACGCATCACCTACGAACAGGTGCGCGGACGAGTCTCGAACACGGAACTGCTTCAACTCGTCATTGAGCATGAACAATTTGCTTGGCTGCATCGCATTTCTGAGCTGGTTGTGCAGATTGATGAAATGCTCCAAGCTGATGAACCCGTATCGCTGGAGGATGTCCAGAATTTGATTGGTTATGCTCGCACGCTGCTAACTCCCTCAGAGGTAGGGAATGGGTTTGCCAGGAAATACTACAATGCTTTCCAGCGCGAACCGGGTGTTGTGTTAGCACACGCAGCGGTATCAGAGCTTCTTGCATCTGATAAATAAGGACAAGTGAAGGAAAAGCACCGCGAGTTACCTTGCGGTGCTTTTCTATGTGTACGGAAATCTTTGAGAGTCTTTTAGTGCAAGCAACGATCTAGGCTTCATTTGAGGGAAGTATGCGATCGCTTGAGCAGCTTTTGGCATCTCTTCAGACAGGCGCTGGGCTTTGCCCAATCGCACTTACCGTTACAGAACAGAAAATACAAAACAGAAAATCTGCTTTCGCTGAATCGCTGCTTCAGGTTTCCACTGCTCCGCATTTGCAAAATTCAGCTAAGCAGGTTAATCTACAAGATTAGGATAAAACTACATGAATTTATATTAAAAATATGAGAAACTGGTGCCTCGGCTGTATTTGCAGTAATGCAGACTATTCCAGTAGTCATTGTTATAAAATTGCTAAGTAATCTTCTTGAATGGAAGTCGAAGTTTATCCTATAACTTTTATATAAACTCTATTTAACCTAAATTAAACCTATAGCTTTATTAGTATAAAGGATATCCAGTATTTCTGCGGCTCCCCGCCCAACAAAGTGGGTGTATGCCTAAAGGTACAGACAATTTATTAGAATACCCTTTATAGTTGTTAACAAGAGACAAAAAACTAGGTAAAAAACTTGGCTAATATCGTTGATACCGCCGTTCAGGCTGGTTCATTTAACACCCTAGTTGCTGCCGTCAAAGCTGCTGGTTTGGTTGATACACTACAAGGCGCTGGTCCCTTCACTGTGTTTGCGCCTACTGATGAAGCTTTCGCTAAACTTCCCGCAGGTACAGTAGATTCCTTGCTTCAAGATATTCCGAAGCTTAAGCAAATCCTGACCTATCATGTCGTTTCCGGCAAAGTGATGGCAGCTGACGTAGTTAAGCTGAAGTCAGCTACTACAGTTCAGGGTTCAGATGTAAAGATTGATGCTTCCAATGGTGGCGTCAAGGTGAATGATGCAACAGTTGCAACAGCCGATGTTGCTGCTGATAATGGTGTCATCCACGTCATTGACACAGTATTGCTTCCTGCGTAAGTAACGCAAGAAATAGTGAATACTCTGTGTGGGGCAGCGATTATTTATAATCGCTGCCCCACTACTATTTGAATAGGTTTACTCTAGGGGAAAGTTGCGAGTACGTTTCTCAAGCGATCTTAGGGTTAATATGCGATCGCGCTTCTAGGTGCAGCGAAAACTTAGCAAAGATGCGATCGCGTTGCGCTGATTTATAGTTGGTCGTAGTCCATCACAGTAGCTTGCCCCTCAGCAATCTCTTGTTTGGCACGTTTTGCAGCAGCAATAAGGTTTTGTTGTGTTCTCTGGAACGATTCATTCCATCGAATTTCATCTTGCAAGTCGTCAATATACTCCCGAAGATGCTCTGCAACTTGCTCCTGTACATCAACAGGCAAAAACTCCATCATCTTTACTACTGTAGCGATCGCTGCTGATGACATAGTGTGCTACTCTCACTTGACATTCTGTATTCTAGTATGAGCGATAGCGAAGCGCTGACTTGTCAGTTCGCGCTTCTACGTGCAGCGAAAACTTAGCAAGGATGTGATCGCGTTGCGCTGACAAGTCAGTTCGCATAGCGTACCATAGGCTAGTCATGCGGCTTATGACCTATTAAGTCATGCCTCAACGAGATGCGATCCATAACATCATCAGGCAAGCTCTCATTAAAGAGGGTTGGGAAATCACGGATGATCCCTACGTTATCTCCTATGGTGAGCGATTTCTGTTTATCGACTTAGCAGCAAGATTAGATGCCGTCAGCGGTATTGCAGGGCGATTTATTGGTGCCAGACGCGGTAGTAGTCGAATTGCAGTTGAAATCAAGGAATTTCGAGGCAATTCGGCAATTGCTGATTTGGAGCAAGCGATTGGTCAATACGTTCTTTATCGACTTCTACTTGAACAGGTCGATCCAGATCGTCAATTGTATCTCGCTATTGCAGGCACAACCTTCGACGGGATTTTCAGCGAACCGATTGGTGAGTTGGTGAGGCGTGAGTTACCGATGAAATTGCTTATTGTAGATGTAGTGGCGCAAGAGGTGAAGCAATGGATACCACCACTCAAGAACGGGACATTGTAAAGCAAGTAATTCAACGATACGCCCAGTTCAAACCTTCTCACGGCGATATTCGACTCGATACGGTATTTGACGATACGCAAAACCGTTATGCGCTGATGCAGGTGGGTTGGGATAGAGGACGACGAGTTAGGGGAAATTTGATTTATGTGACTCTGAGTGAGGGTAAGGTTTGGGTGGAATATGACGGAATGGAACAGGGAATCACCAAAGACCTAATCGCCGCAGGCATTCCAAGAGAGCGAATTGTTCTAGCATTTCTCCCTGAAGAACAAACTGCTGCAACTGCGTAAACTCAAAGTATGACTAGGTAGCGATCGCGCTTCTATGTGCAGCGAAAACTTAGCAAGGATGCGATCGCGCTGATGTCTATGTGCAGCTAAAACCAACCTGATATGCTCAAGCGATAAGCCTCATTTACCTTAATTCTGTTAAACCAGTAGCTCCCTATATTTTGGTTCTTAGCCTGCGAACGCTACAATCATTCACAAGAGCTACGCTGATGGAGGATATAGACAATGCCACTTGCACCAGTTGAAGAAATGATGTGGGAGAAATCTCCTTCAAAATCTCGCTCTAAAATGTCTGAGGTTGATATTAACGAGAAGTACGACTCAAAAGAGAAAAGAATTCTTACCGAAATCAACCGTGAAAAGCTACCGAGTTTTGTCGAAGCTTTAAAAAATCCTGGCTATATGGAGCTGCGGCCTTTTTTTCAAAGAAGGCCGCGTTGGAAGCCCAAGATGCAGTCACGCCTGATTGAGTCATTTCTTATCAACATTCCTGTTCCTCCTATTATTCTTTATGAAACAGAATATAACTCTTATGAAGTGATGGATGGTCAACAAAGAATTACCGCTATCCGGGATTTTTATGGAAATAAATTTGCGCTGACTGGACTTGAACTTTGGCCAGAACTAAATAACCTTAAATACGAACAGCTTCCTGTAAAGATTAGGGCAGGTCTCGACCGTCGTTCTTTATCATCGATAGTAATTATCAGAGAATCAACCTTCGCTCCTGAAGAGGCTCTTTTTCTAAAGCAGAAGACCTTCCAGCGCCTCAATACTGGCGGAGTGGATTTAAGTAAGCAAGAAGTACGGAACTGTTTGTATCAGGGAGAATTTAATTCGCTATTACTGCAATTAGCACGTTATCCGATATTTGCTGAAGCTTGGGGGATTCCTACAGATGATAACAGCCCAGAACTATTGGAAAATAATCTTTATGAAAAAATGGAAGATGTTGAGTTAGTTCTTCGTTTTTTTGCTCTGCGTAATGTAGACCATTTCCGTAGAGGTATGGAGGGATTCCTCGACCTCTATATGATGAAAAGCTTAAGTTTTTCTGCTAAAGATATAAGTTTTTTTAAGGACGTTTTTTTGCAAACTATAAATCTAGCTCACGAAATTTACGAAGAGCATTTATTTAAACCATTTGATCCTAAGTCTAGCATCTGGAAAAAGAAGTCTTATAAAGCTTATTACGATGCTGTTATGGTTGGCTTTAGTAGACATTTGCATGAAGCAGAAATATTGATTGTTCAAAAAGCCAAAGTAATTGAAGAGACAAAGAGGCTTTTTGAAAAAGAGGAATCGCGTCTTTTGACAGGGGACGGAAAAACTAAGGCTGAAATTCAGGAACGCATCAACATATTTGACAAAATGCTTTCGCACGTTCTTGGAAAGTAACTTGCGATGTTTGATAAGCTTCTTAAGAGAGTCAATCTAAATATTGCTACTGTTCGTAGAATGATCGAGACTAACGATAAGCTCAAAGGTATCGTGTTTGGAAAAGACAGTGCAATCAAACAAGAATTGGATGACAACGAAAAATTTACCGAATTAAGAGAAGTAGTTCCTAATGAGATCGAATGGCAAGTTTATGATCACTGTGCTGTAGTAACCCGGTTGTATGCTATCTATGAGCGATTTGTTGAGGATTTAATTACAGATTGGCTAGGGCTTATACCCAACCTGGTTTCAGATTATTCAGACTTGCCTGATAGGATTAAGAACACTCATCGAGAGGGTGTGGGACGCCTAATGGTTGACTTGAACAAGAGTAGGTTTAAGCACCTTTCTGTAGAAAAAGTGGTTCGAGGTTTGTTATATGGAGTAGCAGGTAACGAAACATATGAGCTAATACCTGATGCGTTTCTCTTGCACGAGCAGAATCTGCGGAAAGACGTGCTAGATAAATTATTTGCAGATGCAGGAATTGAGAATGCTTGGAAATGGGTAATAAACCATAGAGGTATTAAGAATTTTCTAGAGGAAATTCGTGGAGATCAGAACACAGCGGAAGGAGAACTCAATCAACTGGTTGCCTATCGTAATGAAGCAGCCCACGGAGCTGTAGATCAAATTCTCGGTACTCAAGAGTTGCTGGATATGGGTGACTTTGTTGAGAATTTGTGCCAAGCCTTAGTAGAGTTAGTAACCTATCAGGTGATTTTCAAACAGGCTGTTATAGGGCAAGCTAGAGAGATAGGAACAATTAGACACTGGTTGGATGACCAGAAAGTTGCAAGGGCTAAAATTAAGGCAGTAACTTTGTCTGTTGGAAAAACCATTTTTCTAGTTAAAGACTCTTCCTCGTACTGTCTATTAGCTACAATTGAGAGTATTAGAGATGACGAAATCACTAAGGAACAAGTAGAGATAACTACTGAAAAAGACGTAAATTTAAAGTTTGACTGCGATGCCAAAAAAGGGCTAAGTATTTACGTAATTGAATGAAACAGCCATTGCTCAAGTTATCAGCAATGTGGAGAATAAACGGTTAGAGCGATCGCTCAAGATTGAAACTGGGACAATAAGCAAACATTCAGTTTGTCATAATTTATTTACCGACTTAGCCAAAAGGCTTATCCCAATAGTGTAATTTTCAAACTTAGAAACAATGATTATGCAAGCTGAAGATAAAAAAGTTTACACAGATGAAGAATATCTTGAGTTTGAGGTTAACTCAGAAGAACGGCATGAATATATCGATGGTGAAATTGCCCTGATGACTGGCGGAACCCCAAATCATAATCAAATTACTGGCAACTTTTATGCGGCGTTGAATTTTGCGCTCAAGCGTCAACCTTATCGAGCATTCGTCACCGACCAACGGCTCTGGATTCCTAGAAACCGCATCTATACATATCCTGATGTCATGGTAGTTCAGGGTGAGTTGCAATTACAAGAAGGACGGCGAGACACCATTACTAACCCCTTGATGATTGCTGAAGTGTTGTCAGCGTCCACTAGAAGCTATGACAAAGACGCAAAATTTACCGCCTATCGTACCATTCCCAGTTTTCAAGAATATATCTTAATTGACCAATACACGATGCACATTGAGCAATACTTCAAAACCGAGCAAAAACGCTGGACATTTACTGAGTATGACGATGCGAATGAAATAGTATCTCTAAACTCCCTTTCTTTTCAAATATCGCTGGCAGATATATATGACAAAATTGAGTTTGAGTCAGTAGAAGTAAGCCCCTGAAGATATTATTGCTGAACTTATTTCAACATATTGATGTTTGCCAATAGCGATCGCACACTCTGGATGTGGAGGATGAACAGTGAGAGCGATCGCTCTGTTGCTGGTATTCATTTTAGTGATTACACTTTATCCAGGCAGAAGGAGCCGTTATGAAAACAGTTAAATACAGCAAAGATGTTGATGCACTTCTGATTGAGCTATCAGATGATGCGATCGCCTATGCAGAGGATGAAGGACGAGTAATTCTTCACTACTCAAATAATGAAAAGTTAGTGCTGATTGAGATTTTAGATTTCAAGCAATTTATGTCGGAAGATATTATTGCTGAACTTATTTCAACATCTTGATGTTTGTCAAATCCAATAGCACCAGCGCTGCTGCTACACAAATCGCACGCTCTGGATGTGGAAGGATGAACAGTAGAAGCGATCGCTTTCTTTTATAGCGGTTCTCAGTTGGGTGGAATATCTTGCGGTTCTAACGTTCGGTAAGGACATGGCATTGCCATGTCCCTACAGATGTATGGCTTGCGATCGCAATATCACCCGAATCGCTTAATCAGTAGAAACAAACCAGTCGAGAAGTTTTCGAGCGATGCTTAGTTTAGGAGGAATCAGCGGTAGATTGTCTTTACTAAACCAAGCAGCATCCTCCAATTCTTGCGGATCGATGACGATATCGCCACTCGCATAGATAGCTGTAAATCCAATCATCAGCGAGTTTGGAAAAGGCCAAGGTTGCGAACCAAAATAGCGAATATCCTTGACTTCTATGCCAACTTCCTCTCGGACTTCGCGCACGATTGTTTCTTCAAGTGATTCGCCCGGTTCCACAAATCCAGCAATCAAACCGTACATTCCTGCGGGAAACCGAGAAGCGCGAGCTAACAATATCTCTTCACGACGGGAGATGAGTACAATCACCGCAGGCGACAGGCGAGGATAATTGACTAATCCACACTTAGGGCAACGCTTGGCACGTTCGTTGGGTAATTGGGTTGTTGGAGTCGCACATTGTCCGCAATACTGATGGGTGCGATCCCATTGCATAATCTGAATCGCACGACTGCTGAGCGCATACAAGTCTTCGTCTAAGGTGCCGTACAATTCGCGCAGTCCTTGCAAAGTCATGCCATCGGCTATCACCGCATCTTTGGGTAGTTCCGCCGAGTAACATGGTTTATCGTCCAACGTACCAAGAAATTGCGATCGCACGGGCACCAAGCCAATCTCGGTTAGGCTGATTAGATTAGGAATATAGCTCACCGTTCCTTCAACGCGAACTAGCAACTTATTGCCCGCAAATGCAAACCACCAAGCGGGTTGAGATTGTACTTCGGGTGGAGCAATGCCAGGGATGAAGGTTCGATGCATATTTAATCAAGCGCGATCGCAGAATGTGCCGCAGGCGATCGCTTTGATCGTATCACCGCCATTCAGCACCTAGCCGATCATTGTGACCGCTGGCGTTGAACAACAGCAGTCACAATGCCGATGCCGAATGCTCCGAGGATTGCAAAGCCTAATAGTAACTGACTACCTTCAAAGATTCCAGCACCAGCCGCGACCCAAAGCGGTTTGGCAATCAGAATGCTGACGATGAGGGCTAAGAAATAGCTTTGCCAACGCATTGTAGTCATTCCGGCGGCATAAGCGACAAAATCAAATAGTCCGGTCATCAAAAGACCCGTCATTAGGAAAAAGTTGCCTTCTAAATGTTGTTGAGCGAGGCGATCGACTTTTTCCATAAATTGCTCACCGACAAATCGCTCTACTAAACTCCGTCCATAGCGACGAGCAATATAGAAATTGAACGTACAAGAGGCTAAATCTGCCAACGCAACCACTAGCAATCCTTGCGCGAACCCAAACAGACCTCCGGCTAAAATCGCGTAAGCCGTACCTGGAAGCACTGGCACGATGATACTGGTAAAGCGCAGCCCAAACACGATGGCGGGTGCCCAAATACCAAACCGATCCACCTGTTCTCGAACTTGCTCAATCCCAAATTTGTTGAGCAGCCAGATTGCTAAAGTAATCAGAACTCCAATCGCAAACCAGCGCAGAATTTTTATCCAGTTGTATTTCATGCGGCTCAACTACTCGAAATCTATTTGGTATGGTTGCATGAAAGCGATCGCACCGTGATAGAGCGATCGCAGTTGAAGGGAACTGAGAAGTCATGCTGAGTGTCATACACAGCTAAAGTATCACGCTCCAATCTCTTTCCTTTTATCATCGGAAACCGACAATGAACACTTTGCTACTTGCCAGTGTATTCGCTTCTGTTTTGGCGTCCAATCCCTTGAACGTGGTCTCAGCTGACACATCCTCTCAAGCAGACTGGTTTCGTTTCGTAGCTCAACCGGGCCCCCTTGGGCAACAGTTAGAACGTCCTTTGATGAGTGCAACCGGTGGCGCGGGTAGTATGGCGATTCGTGCAGAGGGGTTATCTACCCCCTATCCTTGCAACAAACTAAGCGGTGCGGCGGAACGGAAGGGCAAAAAAGTGACGGTGCGCGTTACCATCCATCCACTTGAGGGTGGATGTATCGCTACAGAGGGTAATTTTCGGTATGTAGCTACTGTTAACAAGCTTACCCCTGGCAAGTATCAGGTTGAAGTAATCCACAAATACCCAGGAACTGGTAGGTCAGGTGGAACGGTATTCAAGCGTAAGGTGAATGTAAGGTAAGAGGAAATCGTCATGCTGACCTGGGATAAAGCGCTACATCTGGTACTTCCCTTCAATCAGCAAAGAAGGCTATCACCGCATCTTTCGGCAGTTCCGCCGAGTAACAAGGTTTATCGTCTAGGGTGCCGAGAAATTGCGATCGCACGGGTATCAAGCCAATCTCTCCTAAGCTGATAAGATTGGGAATTGTGCTGAGTGTCCCTTCTAGTCGAACCAACAGCTTATTGCCGACAAATGCGAACCACCACGCAGGTTCAGATTGTACTGGAGGTGGAGCGATGCCGGGGATGAAGGTTCGATACATATTCAGTAGAGTGCCGCAAAGCGTATGCGCCTAACGTGCGGTAGGCAGCCGCCTTCATCGTATCATTGCGATCGGAACATCATTTCCCTTAGCAACGGAACATGGCGTTGCTATATCGCCGCGAATATCCTGGCATCATGATGAATTATTGTTGTTTAAAGCAGGGGGAACTTAAAATAATGCGATGTGTAATTAGTAGTCGTGCGGGGCAAGTTTTGGCAAGGGGTCGCCTGATTCTTCACAAGACTGATGATGGCGAATTGCGATTGAATTTGGAAACCGAGGGAGGGAGGTTGCTTGAGGGTGGAATCATTGATCCGGATGGAGATATGGGATCAGCTAGTGAAGTGTTATTTCGTCAGTTCTTTGAAGTTTGGGGTATGAGCGATTTGACCTTGAATGTAACAGTCAGATAAGCGATCGCTCACAGACAACTTCCTTGAGTTCTTGCTCCAGACGTGGGACTACTTCAACAGATGCGTATGTCTGAATTTTAGTATGAGCGATCGCACTGATGCCCACGTGCAGCCAAAATTTAGCACGGATGCGCTCGCTCTGTTTGCTTGAGGATGCGATCGCTCACAGATAACTTGCAATTATGCTTACTCTTTTAGTTCTTTCTAACTTTTATTAGTGAGAATCATTCAAAGTCCATTTGCGTAAGCCGCTCTATAGTTTATCAGGGGTGGGGCGCAAGGAGCGATCGCGCTCAATATTAAAACTAGGATAACAACCAGCACCAGAATTCTATTGTGGGCTTCAACGATGAGAGCGACTTTGTGTTCTTAAAGCTTGATAAATAGATAAAGCAGCAAGCCCTTCCAATGCTGCAATATTGCCAGTACGAGCGGTGCAAACCCATATGCAGCTAAACTCTAAAAGAAGGTTTCCCAGAATAATTATTAGTGCAGCAGTCAATACCAGCTTTGTGAAATGCTTAGGTACAACAAAAAGCCCCAGCAAAATTAAGCCCGTGATCATAGACCCGGTAAAGCCTTGCTGCCATTCTACAAACTCCCGAAATTGCAACGTTTGCGGGAGCGCGATCGCTTTCACTGGCATAAATATCGCTAAAATCAACTTTGCCGACCCCACCCCCAAAATCCAGCCATTAGCGGTCGATAAACGTTGTTGGGGGTTAGGTATCAACCCCGGCAAATCTCGCCCATCCAAACTCAGGTGTAGGTATGGCTGAAACCCCATTCCCAATATTTTGAAACTTGGAATCTGCTTAATCTTTAACCGCGAACCGTCCTTTAGAACAAATTCATGTGCTTTGTTAAGTTTAGCTCTGGGAATGCTGCCAATTTCCTCACCATCTAAGCGAATTACAATCTCTCGACTAAAAAATCCCCAGGAAATTGCCAAGCGTGGGGGTTCGCCTTCTTCCAAAGCATAAAATTCTTGCTGATCGAACATAACAAGGCTAATAAATCTTGCTAGTTTTTGATTTTAACTGCGGGAAAGATAAATTGATGCGATCGCACTTGCAACGCCAACCAATTTTCCAATTATTAGCACAGCATAGCTCACAGAAAGATTGAACCGCTAACATTAAGATATCCGACTCGAAGAAGTCGGGTATCTCGGTTACACCAAATGAATCAACGCTTCAACAAGTATTTGATTTTGCTCATCAGTACCGACAGTAATGCGAAGCTTATCCTCTAAACCAGGCTGCTTGAAGTAGCGCACCAAAATTCCCCGTTCCTTTAGTTCCAGATAAATTTGCTCTGCATTGCCTTTGGGGGGTTGTGTCAAAAAGAAATTGGCTTGGGAGTCCCACAACCGGAATCCCAATTGCTTGAGAGCCACCCCTAAAGTTGTCCGCGATCGCTTCACCTTTTCGGCACACTCGTTTTTATAAGCTTGATCGCGCATCGCCGCCGCACCAACCAAACAAGCGATCGCGTCAATGTTGTAGCTGTCTTTAACCTTAAATAAGCCACTCAAAAGCTTTGGATTTGCAATCCCAAAACCCAGCCGCAACCCTGCCAAAGAATAACCTTTAGATAAGGTGCGGATTACAATAACATTCTCAAATTCCTTCACCAAAGGCAACGCCGTTTCGCAAGCAAAATCAACGTAAGCCTCATCAACGACTAAAACGCCAGACAACCTCGCCGCCAACTGTCGAATCTCGTCAATGCGAACAATATGTCCTGATGGACTATTAGGCGTTGCAATAAACGTCACCGCACCGTTTACCGCCACCAATTCTTCAATTGGCAAACTATAATCCTCTCCATAGGGAATTTCGGCACGCTCCGCAGGCTGCATATCCGTCAATGTACGATACAGTACATAAGTCGGCATCGGATAAACTACCTTGCGCCCCGACTCCGCACAAGCACGCACCACAACATTCAGCAATTCATCGCTGCCATTGCTAACAATAATCCACTCGAAGGGAACCTCTAACGCTTGTGCGATCGCAAGGCGAAACTCGTTGGCGTAAGGATCTGGGTAACGTCGCAGCCATTCGCTATCCAAGTTCCGCAGAACTGCGATCGCATCCGGTGAAGGCGGATAAGGATTCTCGTTGGTGTTCAGTTTGATGATATTTGTCCCAGGCTTGGGCTGTTCGCCGGGAACATAGCCAGTCATCGCCTCAACACTAGGGCGGAAATAGGTAGTCATGACTTTGCTGCGTGTGAAAAAATTAATTATTGGAAGAAGAAACCAGCTAACACAAGCGGTAAGACTATAAAGGCAAACACAATCAGAACAACGGTTCCCTCATCAATGTCAATAGTATTTTTCTGGCGATCGCGCATCTGGCACCTTCTATAAAATCTGTATATTTATTCAGGCTAGGGGATCTTGGTTCGTTTCTCCAAGCCCCATCAGATTGATAGTTACTGGCCGCATAACAAGACTTTTGGAAGCTTTATCAATCAACCTTTTGGGGAATCACCCAGAATAAGATAGCAATCTTTATAGATTGCTCTTTGCAAACTCCTCGCACCAGCAATACAATCGGCTGTAGGGTGAGATGTTGCTGAAAAACCCTGTAATTAAGCTTTCATTCCCAAGATTCTGATTTAGAGACGCTGGCGCGAACACCCTCATGCTTCAACCAGAACAAGTAATTCATAATCGTTACCAACTCAAGCAAAAACTAGGACAAACTGCTGGGCGACAAACTTGGCTGGCAGAGGATATATCTGTACCAAATGCTGAACCTGTCGTAGTGAAGTTACTCGCGTTTGGCGATGAGGTGCAATGGGACGACGTGAAATTATTTGAGCGGGAAGCGCAGGTACTCCGACAACTGGCTCATCCCCAAATTCCCAAATACCGGGATTCGTTCTCAGTTGACGATCGCCTGCTCTGGTTTGGGCTAGTGCAAGATTACATTCCCGGTTCCTCCCTCAAGCAATTGCTGGCTCAAGGCAAACGCTATACGGAACAACAAGTACGCCAGATTGCGGCTGATATCCTCCATGTGCTGACTTATCTACATGAACTCAGCCCGGCCGTCCTGCACCGCGATATTAAGCCCAGTAACTTGATCTGCGGCGAGGGCGATCGCATCTATCTGGTTGATTTTGGTGCGGTACAAGACCGAGCAGCAAGGGAAGGAGCCACTTTTACAGTCGTTGGTACTTACGGCTATGCGCCAATCGAACAGTTTAGTGGACGGGCGGTGGCTGCTTCTGACTTATATGCTTTGGGTGCGACGCTGATCCACTTGCTAACTGGGATTTCTCCATCTGAGTTGCCTCAGAAAGACCTCCGCATTCAGTTTGCCGATCGGGTGAGTCTCACTCCCCGCTTTGTCCACTGGATTGACAAGCTTGCTGAACCTGATGTAGCAAAACGGTTTCAGACTGCTCGACAGGCGTTAGAGGCATTGCGTGCTGATAGCCGCATTTCCCCAGATGATAAGTCAGCGGCGCGATCGCCTTCTACTTCCCAACACAGCGAACTTGAACCATCTAAGGAGCGATCGCTAACACCTCCATACAATAGCCGAATTGAATTGAATCAAACTGCTGATGAACTGTTGATTACGATTCCTGGCGCAAGCCTCTGGAATCTTTTAATGTTAATTCCGATTGCGATCGCTCTGATTGCCTTTGTCCCAATTGTGACATATACTACCGCGGTAATCCCTATTGAATTTAGATATATTCTCTTTTTTCTCCTAATTGTTATCACCATTAGCGGAAGCGTTTCTTGGGAATTCTTGCCAACCTTTGTACAGTTTAATCGGTCACAGTTCTCCATCTACCAACGTCGTTTCGGCTTCACTAGGACGAGGATACGCGGTTCAACGGCGGACATTGAAGATGTGTTCCACACGATGAAAACGGTTCGGAATGGAAAAGAGAAAAGGGTAGTCACGATCCAGACCAACCGTAGAGAATATTTCTTACCTGAAGGAATGAGTAGGGATGAATGTAGCTGGTTAGCTAATGCGATCCAATACTGGCTGGATTTACGCTAATGCTGTTCAGTTAGCGCGATCGCATTGATAGAGGTGAATGGTAGGAGGGAGTGCAGTTGCAAGTTGGCTACATCTGTGCGCCAGGGAACTTCATTTTGAGCATCAGCAATTGTTGGCACAACCCCCTACCTTTAAGAGCAAATATGCCGTTTTGACGACATTACTTTTTAAGTGCCTTTTTCACCAAGTCTGGAATTTGAGAAGGACGGTCTGCTATGGGGATTTTGGCTTGCTTAAAAGCGGCAATTTGGCGCTCTTCGGGTGTTAGTTCAGATGCTAGTCCATCTCGCTGAGAGGCGAACATCATTTCCCGATGCCGAAGACTAATAGCATTCGCGTGACCTATTAGTTTCTTTTGAGATTTACGGCCTGCAAGGTAAGCAATTACTGGTTTGTCAAGTTCCTCAACAATGTATTTAGCAGCCGTTTCTTCACAGGGTACACCGATATGATTGACTAAAACAATTGCCTTAGTGTTTTTATCCGCAGCCAAAATTTGTAACCACTGCACAACCGAAGACCCGACAATTGGATCGCTGCCAATGCTAACAGCAAGCGACTGACCAAGATTTGCTTGTGTCAATTCCCAAGCAACTTCGTAGGTTAGAGTTCCGGTGCGACCAATGATACCGATGTTACCGGGGGTATAAAATTTACTTTCGTGGGTGCCTAGTAAAATTTTCCCTGGAACAATGATGCCTGAAGAACTGCTCCCCAGGACGAGGGTTTGGGTAGCTTCTGCCTTTCTCAGCAGTTTTACCATGTCCAGGGGAGGGATACCAGAGGTGATGACAATAATTTGTCGGATACCAGAAGCGATCGCTTCTAGTGCTGCATCTAACACCTCATAAGCTGGTACAAAAATAATGGTAGTGTCAATCGCACCGACTTCCACGATTGCCTGTTCTACCAGGTCAAAAACTGGTATGCCGTGCAACAGCTGCCCACCGTGTCCGGCACTCGTTCCGGCGACTATATTTGTACCATAGGATTTCATCCGAGCGGCGTAGATTGAACCTTGTTCTTCCGAAATGCCCTGTACCAGGATTTTATTGTCTGGCGTTACATTCATGTTTTAGCAGTGGACTTTGCTAGAGAGACGGCTTGAGCGATCGCATCCTCCAGGTTATCGATCCAGTTTACAGGCATTGAGGCGAAATGCTCGCTTGAATAATCAATTTCGCTCCCAAGCAGGCGCACGATAAACTGGGGAAGACTTTTTTGCTCGTATCTGCGATCGCTTCCACGGGGGCGAAAGCGCCGAGTAGCCTGCGAGGGAACTTCTGGAATATCGTTAACTTTTCGTTGCAGGTAGTTGACAATTGATGAAGCTACTTCTTCATTAACTGCGGCACTACCGACAATATTAACCAGTAAAACTTTGATATTCGTATTTTGAACAAAACGCTCCAACTCTTGTTCAAGCTTTTCGCCGCGAGATGCTGCACTTAAATCTCCACTTGGTTCCTCACTGATACTCAGGCATAAACGAGGCGAACCGCCAGCGCGAGTTACTAAATCGGCCATTGCGATCGCTAAATCGCTACCATTGCAGAGAATCCCAATGTTGCCGTCTCGATTTACCCAGTTGAGACTTGATTGAGAAGTATTATTGTAAGTTTCTAGTGGCGTTTCTTTAGTCATCTCTGACTCTGGCATTTCTGCTGCCAGCATTGCCAGATCCGGGTGACGGTTGAAAGCAGCATCATTAACAGTAATTTTGCCATCCAGCGCCATCACTTCACCTGTAGCGCTAACACCCAGAGGATTGATTTCCAATCCATCCAAGTCTTTTTGGACAAACAGCTGGTACATTTTTTCTAAAATGCAGCTGACCGAGCCGATAAGATTACCTTTGAGTCCCATTTTCACCGCGAGACGGCGGGCATAAAAAGGGGAAAATTCCTCCTCAACTATAACTTGCTGCATTTGCTCCATCACTGCTTCCACATTCATTCCTCCCTGAGAGGAACCCAGCAGCACTGGGCGACGAGCGTTATAGTCTAGTGTTACTGCCAGATAGAATTCGCGGGTGACATCATATTTTGCTTCTGCTAGCAACACTTGGGGATACTCGCCCAGAATTGGCAGATTAAAAATTGCTTGAGCAGCTGCGATCGCATCTATGGTATTTTCTGCAAATCGCACACCTCCAACTCTACCCCGTCCACCAGCACGCACTTGAGATTTTAGGACAACCGGATAGGGAATCTGTAACCTCTTCAAATCTCTCGTATGGTCGATGCGTTGCGAGGGCAAAACTGGAATGCCCATTTCGCGAAATAATTCTTTAGCTTGGTATTCTAATAAATCCATAAGTTGGGGATTGGGGATTGGGGATTGGGGATTGGGGATTGGGGATTGGGAATTGGGAATTGGGAATTGGGAATTGGAAGGAATCTTACCCAGTCCCTAGTCCCCAGTCCCCAGTCCCCAGTCCCTAGTCCCCAGTCCCCAGTCCCTAACCCCTGTTTTGCCAGTCTTTTGCGACTTCATTAATGCCGTAGAAACGCTTCCAGAAAGCATCAACAGCTCTGGTGGGTAAAACTTTGTTCATTAAAAACAGCAAGATATCCCCACCTGTAGCGGCAATATAGCGCGGACGGGGGTTGCGGTCTGTGAGCGATCGCACAATTACCTGTGCCACTCGTTCGGAAGTCCAAGCACGAGAACTGGTTCGTTCCTCCAGTCCTTCTAATCGATTAAAGGCAGCACGATAAGGCGTATCTTGAGGATTTTTTACAGCTTGCTCCACTCTTTCGGCGGCGACGGCGAAAAAGTCTGTAGTAACTGGCCCTGGCTCAATAACGCTGACTTTGATATTAAATGGATCTAATTCCATCCTGAGAGCGTCGCTGAGTCCTTCCAAGGCAAATTTCGAGGAGCTATACAAACCCCCAAAAGGAAACGCCAGCCGTCCTCCCAGAGAACTAATATTAATAATTCTTCCTCCTCCTTGGTCGCGCATCACTGGAACTAAAGCTTGAATCAAAGCCAAGGGGCCTAGTAAGTTTACTTGAAACTGCCGCTGTACCGCCTCAGTAGGGATTAATTCTACTGGCCCCATCTGTCCGTAACCAGCATTATTAACTAAAGCATCAACTCGCCCAAAATGCTCAACAGCTTTATTCGCTAAGGCTTTACCCTGCTCAAAGACAGCTATATCTGTTGGAACTACCAGGACATCTGCACCAGCTTTGCGACAGTAGGTAGCAACAGCCTCCAGTTTCTCCTGATTTCGAGCTGCCAGCACTAACCGTATTCCCAAAAACTGGGAGGCTAGATAGTTCGCTAGAGCAGCACCAATTCCCGTGGAGGCTCCCGTAATCAAGATAACTTGTTCAGATAGCGGTGTATAGGTTTTCATAGCTAGTCGATAGTCCCTTGGAAGGTTGGAAGGTGGGAAAGTTGTAGAACCTGACAACATTTCAACTTGACAACTCTTCTGTGACCAATTATTAATGATTTTTTGAGCAACTTTTTATTATTGCAGCTACAACTGATGCGATCGCTCTACTGAAAAGTAGAAAATTAAGTCCGATTTTCAGCTGCGGTGCTTCAAAATGGAATAAAGTTTAACGGAAGGGGTTGCCGTATGCCAACAATAGCCCGCGAAAGCGAATTACAGGTACTGGGGCGAATTTTGCAGAATCGTCTGCAATCGGCTAAACACGAGCATATTCCCTTTCAGGTTCGCTGTGCCACCCCACAGGAAGCGCTGATTATTCTGACTCAACATCCACCCGATTTTGCCCCTGACGCGCAACAAACTTTTAGAGAAATAGAACAAACTCTCAAGACTCTGCGCCCGGAATTTGCCAACCAGGTACAGCTTTACCTGAGAATAGCTGGGCAAAAGCAGCCTTATGCGTTTCACTCGTTTACCGTAGAGTCGCCTGTTTTGTCAACTGTAAGTGCCGATTCCGTTGACGAGGGAGTAGTTTTTGATACAGCCGGGGTTCCTTCGGGGGTAAAGGTGAGTTCAACCCAAAGCAGTTTGGGGGATACTGATGCGAATGTCGAGGAACCACCAGCGATCGCTGAATCATCAGGTGCTGAGGATGCGCCTGTATCCCCTGCGGTGCCGCCAGAAAGTTCTAAGGGCAAGGCATTGCCGCTGGTAGCTAAACTGCGGCAGTTGCCATTACCGATATTGGTGGCGGGAGCTGGAGTAGGTTTGTTGGCTTTTATTCTGCCTTTTTATGCCCTTACCCGTCCTTGTGTAGTCGGCCCGTGTGTCGCACTCACGGACGCAAAGCAACTTTCCCAAGAGGCAGCTGTTTCCCTTCAGAAACCCAAATCCGGGCAAGAAATACTAGAGGCCAGAGAGAAACAGCAAGAAGCTATCCGCCTTTTGGAGACAATTCCATTTTGGTCGTTTTCTTACCAAGAAGCTCAAAATCAGTTGAAAGATGATTCTCAACAAGCGCAATTGTTGGAGCAGTTGGTAACAGGTTTGAGCAAGGGATCGACGGCGGCGCAAAGAAGCCAAAATCCTCCGCATTCAGTAGCAGAATGGGGAGAAATTCAGCAGATGTGGAGAGAAGCGATCGCGCTTTTAGAACCAGTTCCCAGAAATAGCACTGTCTACCAACTAGCGCAGCAGAAAATTAAGGAGTATCAAGTTAATTTAGCGGCGATTAATTGGCGGCTAAATGCCGAAAGAAAGGCTCTCCAAGACCTCGATGCTGCCAAAGAAGCCCTGAAGGTGGCAGAAGCCCGTCAAGGGGTGGCTCAGTCGCTACCAGATTGGCGGTTGGTGGAAACTAGCTGGGATATGGGGATGAATCGCCTCAAGGGGATTCCTGTGGGTACAACGGCGCGTGCAGAGGCGCAGCAGATGATAGCAGCTTATTTGCCCAAGTTGGCAAATGCACGCGATCGCAAAAATAGAGAACAAATGGCTATTAATAATTACAAAATGGCTCAGAACCTGGCACGCAATGCCAAAAATACTGAGCAGCTTAATCAATGGACATTGACGGTGCTTAACTGGCGCAATGCGATTGTCAACCTGCAAAAAATTCCCAGAGGAACTTTTGTATACAATCAAGCAGATTCTCTACTAAATTCCTATAAAGAGGCTCTCAGACAAGCCGAGATTAAACTAAGCTACGCGAACCTCCTACAAAAAGCCCGTAACGATCTCAATCGAACCTGCTCCGGAGCGCCCAAAGTCTGCGATTACACTGTAACTGATAGGGGCATTAGAGTTCAGTTGACACCTGCTTATATGCAGATGGTAGTTCAAACTACAAACACAGCCAAACAACGGGGAGATTTTACTGCCCAACAAGGGATTGCGACTCACCTACGAACGCTGGGAGATGCCCTCGAAGCAATTAGCGATAATGCCAGGGTTCCACTACAACTTTATACCCCCGATGGAGCGTTGATTAATAGCTATCCTCGAACTGGCTAGAATAGGGAGAAGCTGTAATCTATAGCAACCCTAATTCATTTGTAAACAATAACTTGTGGATAATTGGTAAGTGGTAAAAAGTTTCATTTCTGACCAATGTGAAATCTGTTGCTGAAGCTTGATTGTCTGCATCCACTAACTGCAACGTCAGTTCATGGCTGAATTAGGTAAAACTCTACAAAGGATGTATCCACCTGCCCTAACCAAACTCTTTCTAATAGCCTCTGTTCAATTAGTTCTTCTCCATCAAATGTCCTCTGCCCCCACTCAATATCTTCTTGATACCTGAACCGAATTTGGTATGTACCTAGCTTGAGATCGTCAAAAAACCAAAAGC
Source organism: Trichocoleus sp. FACHB-90 (assembly GCF_014695505.1). Classification (NCBI taxonomy): domain Bacteria; kingdom Bacillati; phylum Cyanobacteriota; class Cyanophyceae; order Leptolyngbyales; family Trichocoleusaceae; genus Trichocoleus; species Trichocoleus sp. FACHB-90. Next base: position 566 of record NZ_JACJOK010000082.1, on the reverse strand, counting down.
CCCCATCGCCAGCCCCCATGAGAAGTCTAAACTGGTCACGTAGCCACAGAAGTTTGGCATAGGGAAAAAAGGTTACGTACTCTCCAGGCAGGACTAACGGAAAATCAGATTCTAATGGTTCTGTAGACCAATCACTGTAGTAGCCTACGTGCAAAACCTTCCTATCTGCTCCTATAATTTCTGGGGTCAAGCTGGCGTAAAAGCTGAAGCGAAGGGGGGTTAAGGTGTTGTTAGTAATGCGAATACCAATTTGCACAGGTATGTTTCCACTCTGCCTTTTTTTCGGAACAATCAACTCCCGCTCCGGCACTAAGGTTTCAAAGCGGATGTTATCGACTTCAACCGCTTTGCTATCCAAAGATGTCATGTTTGCGCTCCTTCAGCTTGTGTTCTATGAATTTGTTTAATGAGCAAAAATGTACTTTTTATGAATACAAAGTTACCTCTATGAGTCAGGGTTAGCGCGTCTCAAACTCTATTGACATGGGGATTATGGCAGAGGGTGTAAGTTTGGGAGAGCCGCAGCCAACACAGAAACCATGTAGAGATCATTCATAGCAGCTCGT